>DAOVJU010000334.1 GCA_030632095.1 Chlorobiota bacterium | reverse complement strand
GTTACTGTTACACTTTGGCAAGTTGTTGTATTGCAAGTCCCTTCTGCACATACATAATAAGTTGTCGTACCGGTTGGATTGACATTTTTTGGTACTCCTGTGCCTACAGGAGTGCCGCCGCAACTGCCTGAATACCATTCCCAGCTTGCTCCTGTACCAAGTGAACCACCTGTAATATTTAAGCTTACTGTTGTGCCCGGACAGCCGTTATCTCCACTTTTTGTTGCCGAAACAGCAGCTGTTGAAAGTGTATTTAGTGTTAATGTAACTATATTTGTATTTTGAACACCACAACCATTGTTTATTTCGCAACGATATTTATATCCATCATATTCAAAAGGAACATTGGTTATTAAAAGTGTATCATTATGAATGCCTGCATATTTTGGGCTGCTGCCTCCGTCGGATAATGTTTTCCATCTATTTCCACCATCATGACTCTCACGCCAAAAGTAGTTTAAATTCGTGCCTTCAACATCAACAACAAAAATAGCAGTATCCCCTACACAAGTAGTATAATCCGAAGGATTATTAGCAATAAAAGGCTGTTCACAATTTAATGTAGTACACCAGAAACTTTCCCAGTAACCGAGAAATATTTGCAAACAACTATCTGTTGTATTAAAAATGAGTGAGCTTATTGCAGGACTGGCAATATTATCCCTTTCAACTGTTGTTAGAAAAGGAAGCTGAGCTCCTAATTTGTTGACGAAAAAGAAGTTTAAGCTATCAGTTGCACCTTTTCCCGAAGCCAAACCACCAACTGCAAATCCTCCTTTGTTGGCTTTTGAAACAGATTCATCAATATAAACCCTCACACTATCATCAGAAACAGTTAAAAATTTTGACCCAACTGCCTTACCTGAAGCTAGTCCACCAACTGCAAATCCTCCTTTATTTGCTTTTGAATCAGATTCATCAATATAAATTCGCACACTATCATCGGAAACAGTTAAAAATGTTGGCCCGGAAGCTTTACCTGATGCTAATCCTCCTACTGCAAAACCTCCCTTGTTGGCTTTTGTACCGGTTGTAGTGTCAATATAAATCCGCACACTATCGGCGCTTACACGTAAAAATTCGCTTTGCCCAAGTTTTCCGGATGCCAGGCCGCCAACTGCAAAACCGCCCTTATTGGCTTTTCCAACTCCATCGCCAACATTTATTTCAACACCTTCAGGATATACGGCAAAAACTGTATCGCCATTTGCATTTATAACACTAAACAATACATCGTTTACGGTAGCTGAAGCCGGGCTAATGACATTAGTTGTAAGGTTTAACCAATTGGTGCCATCGTAATAGAAAAAGGCATTTGCATCCGTATCAAATAATAATAATCCGGTTGCCGGATTAGAAATAGTAACTCGTTGAACAGAATCCATTCTTGGCACCAGCATGCCTTTACTAGTTGATTTTACATCAAGCATGGCAGATGCATCGGCTGCGTAACCATCATCATCTGTAATGGCAACGTTTTGGGTAAATGCAATTTCCTGAAATGTTAAAACAGAAATTAAAATGACAAACAAACTTCTAATAATAGTTGAACCATTCATAGCTATAATAATTTATTGATTACTTAAAAAGCATCTAAGTTATTAAATACGCAACATAATTGCAACTAAGAAGTTCAACCTACGAGGTTTATTTTATTAGAGCATGATTAATTGGCAGGTTTGTAATTACTTATAGCTTGCCAACCTCGTAGGTTTTTAAATGAAGGGTTGATTGCTATAAAAAGACCTTTTTAGGCCAGACTCATAATTGTTAAGCAAAAAAAGGATAGATTTAAACAGTGCTGGCACGAAAACCCTAAATCTAAAGAAACATAAGCAGTTTGCAGCTTTATTAATATATCAAAAACTACAACAAGTCATTAATAGAAAAACCAGTTTTCAAAAGGTTCTGTATTTCAAGAATTTTGTCAAGCTTTACTTCTTCAATAACACATAGTTTCTTATTTGCTTCAAAAATAGTAAGATCTGAGTTTCTCATTTCTTTTGCAAGCTCTGATGCTTTGTTATAACCGATATATGGAACCAGTGCAGTTGTAATGGCTGGGCTTTTAAACAGTTTTTCTTCTGCTTTACTGTGATTGATTTCCAATCCTTCAAATAAATTTTTCTTTAAAGTATTATTTGAAGCAATTAATAATTTTATACTGTCAATAATTGAATGGCCTATAATTGGTAAATAAGCATTTAACTCCAGGCATCCTTGTGCGCTTAAGTTGCTGATTAGTAAATCATTAGAATAAATTTTATGAGTAGCGCTTACAACAAATTCGGGAATTACCGGGTTTACTTTCCCAGGCATAATGCTGCTTCCAGCTTGTTTTTGCGGAATGGATATGATTTTTTTGCCTCCAAGGTCAGATGCTAATAAGCGTAAATCGTTTACCATTTTTTCAAGATTTACGGCATGTGATTTTAATATGGCATGTACTTCTACAAGAGTGTCTAAGTTTGAAGTTGCATCAGGTAAATTTTCACTTTTTGTAATAGGAAGCTTTGTTAATCGTTGCAGTTCAGCAACAACTTCCATAATGAAGTAGCGTGGAACTGTAATACCTGTTCCTATAGCGCTACCTCCAAGGTTTACAACTTTTATTCGCTCAAAACATTTTGATACTCTCCACCAATCTCTTAACAGGGCTTCGTTATATGTACTAAACAATTTCCCGAATGAAGTAGGAACTGCTTCCTGCATTTGTGTATACCCAATTCTTAATGCATTTCGGTTGTTTCTTTCAATTTCTTCTACCTTAAAACGTAAGCGGTTTATTGATTCTTCCAACTCGGTAAGTAATTGAATAACAGTAACTTTCAATGATGTTGGAATTACATCATTGGTTGACTGGTATATATTCGCATGTTCAATTGGATCGATAATATTATATTCGCCCGGTTTTTTATTGATTGATTTTAAACTAACATTAGCTGTAATTTCGTTTACATTCATATTAATACTTGTTCCGGCACCTCCCTGAATAGCAGGAACAATAAAATGATCGAAATATTTACCTTCAGAAATTTCTATGGCACTTTTTTGTAAAGCATCAATTATTTTATCTTCAAAAAAAACAATTGGAGATTTTTCTGTTTTTTGATTTACAGCAACTTTAAAATTCCTGTATGTATTGTAACAAGCCAGTTTGGTCAAAGCAATTGCTTTATACCATTCAATATGAAAATGGGTTTTATCAGGAAAATTTTCTTGTGCCCGCTTTGAGTGGATACCATATAAGGCATTTTCATTAATTTGTAATTTTCCTAAGAAGTCTTTTTCTGTTCTCATTTATTAAAGCAATTAATAATTTTCATTTTTAATACTTCACAATTCAATGTCGTTTAGTTAAGCCACTGAAAGGGTTTCTAACCACTTTCAGGGCAATGAAAACCCTGTCAGTGGTTGCAGATACTGACAGTGGTTAAAAACTTGGATTTGCAATGTTAAGAAAATCTGCTAAAATAAACTATAAAAATTGCACCATGCATCTTTACATTATGCATAAAAGCATTATGTATATTTGCATAATTAGTAAAAAATGAATATATTTGATTTTCAAAACCGGAATTTATGAATTCACCTTTTACATTTGGGAAAGTAGTTTCAGGAAAGACATTTATTAATAGAGAAAAGGAGCTAAGTAAATTGAAACTTAATTTTCAATCAGGAATAAATACAATGTTAATTTCCCCACGACGATGGGGGAAAAGTTCTTTAGTAAAAAAAGCAACTGAAGAAAGTAAGAGTGAGAATAGTAATCTTAGAGTATGTTTTATTGATATTTTTAAAATTAATAGTGAGCTGGAATTCTATGAAATATTATTGAAAGAAATATTAAAAAATTCAGCATTAAAATGGGAAGACTGGATAAAAACAGGAAAGAATTTTTTAAAAAATATAGTGCCTGATTTTATTATTGGAATTGACCCACAGAATGATTTTTCAATAAAACTAAGATGGAGTGATATAGAAAAAGCACCTGATGAGATATTAAATTTACCTGAAAAAATTGCATTAAAAAAGAATGTTCAATTTGTAATTTGTATTGATGAATTTCAAAAAATTGCAAAGTTTAAAGAATCATTAAACTTTCAGCAAAAGCTTAGATCTGTCTGGCAATATCAAAATAGAACTTCTTATTGCTTATTTGGAAGCAAAAGACATATTATAACTGATTTGTTTCAGAATCAATCAATGCCTTTTTATAGATTTGGTGATATGATGTTTTTGCAAAAAATTAGCAAAGAGCATTGGATAAAACATATTGTAAATGCATTTGCTGAGACAGGAAAGAAAATATCAAATGAATCAGCAATAAATATTATTGAAAAGGTTCAGAATCATCCATATTATGTTCAACAACTTGCTCATCAGGTTTGGATTAATACATCTAAAACTGTTAACAAATCGATAATTGAAACCTCAACTGACGAATTATTATTATATAATGGTATAATGTATGCAAACGAAGTTGAAAAACTTTCTTTACTGCAAATTAATTACTTAAGAGCCATTATTGATAAAGAGGAAAAAATCAGTTCTAAACAAAGCGTTAAGAAATATAATTTAGGAACACCAGGTAATGTTCCAACAATAAAAAAGGCTCTTGAAAATAAAGAGATCATCGATTTTTTTGAAAAAGAACCTAGCTTTATTGATCCTTTATTCCAATATTGGTTCGCTAAAAACTATAAATAACATTTAACAATGTTCTCGTTTCTTGAT
>DAOVJU010000004.1 GCA_030632095.1 Chlorobiota bacterium | reverse complement strand
TGGGGTGTTAATTATTTGATATTATTGTTAATAAAATACACCCCAATATGTTGTATATATATTGAAAATATAGTTACTTTGCATTAAAAACAATTATGCAAATTGATTACAATGCTAAATATTGGAAATCCAGATCTGTTAAAAGAAATGCAGAAAACAAAGAGTTGAAAAAAAGAATAAAAGAACTTAAAGCAAGCAGGAATAACTGGAAGGAAAAGTATATGCTTAAAAGGGATCAGTTCATGAAAGTAGATAAGGAAATAAGCAGTATAAAAAAAACGATAGAAAAAATAGTGAGTTATTAGATAATGAAGAACACCCTAAAAACTACCACTACCCACTATTCTTAATACAAATAGCAATTTCAATAAAACTATCAACTTCTGCTGGCTTTAGGGCAATACAAAAGATTATAACAATTTATAACCTTTATCTATCACTTTCTCTAAAAGCTCCTTCCTATGGAACTATTTTGATTTGGGTTAAGAAAATGGGATATCATCAAATGGAATTAAAAGTTGAAAGGGCAAATGACTGGATAATTATTTTAGATGAAAGTGTTGAGTTTGGCCATGAAAAGCTTTTAGTTATTTATGGTGTGCGTTCTAGTCAAATAGATTTCAATAGGGCATTGAATTATAAAGACCTTACCCCGTTATCAATTATTGCAGGGGAAAGGTGGACTGGAGAACTAATTAAAAATGAAATCAAAAAGGTTGAGAAAAAAGTTGGGAAGATAATATATGCAGTGGCTGACGGAGGCGGTGCAATTAAAAATAGCTTAAAACTTGTTGGCATATCACACATTTATGACATTACACATAAATTTGCATGGTTCCTAAAAGAAACCTACAAAGAGGAAAGTAAGTTTATCAGCTACACAAAGACCATGGCTGCGATGAGAAAAACGCTTTGCATAAGTAATGTCTCCCATATTTTGCCACCAAACCAAAGATGCCATTCCAGGTTCATGAACTTAGAAATAATTTCTGATTGGGGATTAAAAGTTATAAATTACTTGAAGCATTGTAAAGAAAATGAAAGAGAATACTTAAAACTAAAATGGGTTTATGGATTTAAAGGGCTTATAAATGAATTATCTCAAGTGAGCAAGACTATAAACAACATAATGGGTATTATAAAAAATGAAGGACTTTCAGAAAAAAGTATTAAGAAATCAATAAAAAAACTTAAACTCATTATTGTTGATAATCAAAGAACAAGGAAATTAAAAAACAACATTATAGAATATTTGAAAGAGAGTAAAAAATCAATTCCCAAGTATGACAAAATACTTTGCACTTCTGATATCATTGAATCTTCATTTGGTAAATACAAAAATTACTTGAGCCAAAACCCAATGACAGGGATTACAAACTTATCGTTATGTATCTCAGCATTTACAAGTACTCTGGACGCTTGTAAAATAAAAAAAGCAATGGAATCCTCAAAAAACATTGATATTGTCTATTGGACAAAACAGAATATTGGTAAAACTAATTTAAGTAAGCGAAAAGAGTTTCTTAAAAAAACGGGGTGAGAAAAAAAATAACAAAAGGCGGTTTCTTAACACCCCACCTGCGAGGTTAAAGTAATTTAATGAATACAAATAACAAAAGTTACCATTTTTGGTAACTTATATTAAATTTGTAAAGAATGAGAATATTAAAAAACAGAAAAAGAATATAACAAATCTTGTGAGATTTCTGCCATTATCCATAATGGTGACAGCTCGTTACCAATTTATTGGAAACCTCTTTCGTAACGTTCTTTCATCTCAATTACAGCATTGCCCATCTTTCAAAGAACTTTATTATCTTGTACCCTTGATGGACATTCAGGGCACACAACGCATGCCAACACTCAATATAGCAAAAAGCGGTGAAGAACCTAATTGGTGCGGTTTTAGCCCGTTTCAACTTCATCTCGGTTTTATACAAAATCACTAGTACTCAGCCTCATGCCATATTGCAAACCGCTAGCTGCAAGACTGACAAAGACTATAAAATAAATTATAAGAAGGAAGATAGAAGAATCATATTAAACTATTTAAGATAAAAACAATAAGTATGCCCAGCGGCTAACAGTTACTTTCAAATCCTGAAATGTTTGAAGCAGATAAGCTCAAAAAGGATAACGACGGAAGTTACAGAGCTTTTACTTCTTATAGTTATCAGGTAACTTATAAAATTACAGAAGAAACAATCCAAATAATATAAAATGCCTGTAAATATTACATAATATGTTTAATTTACAGGAATAATATTTTTTATTTAGTAAAAAACTAAAACTAACTTTAAATATGAAGAAATATAAAACACTGTTAATAACACTTTTATTTATTTTCATTAGTTCTAATTATCTTTTCTCACAACCTAAGCATCTTGTTGCAAGGAATGTAGTTTATAATGGTAAACCTTCAATTTATGTAAAAGCATTATCGGGTGATATTTTTTTCTATGAAGGAATTAATTTTTACAGAAAAGACTTTAATTCAGGCCAGTGGATAAAACTCAACGATCAACCAATTCTAAAAGCACAATACATAATTCCCGGAAGTGAGTTTGAATCAGATACTACGCTCCGGCAGTATTTGGATATTATAAAACAAATAAAATCCGAAGAAGTAACGGGCATTGTAAAAGCAATGCTGCTTGTAAAGTTTGTCCAGTCAAATCCACTGGCAATGTATGCAGGTATACAAATAGCAGATACATCAATTATCCATGCACATGAATACAGGTATAAAGCCATGCAAATTGTAAATGGAGAAGAAGTATTCTTTAGTGTTTCAAATATTTTAACTGCCGGTGATGATAATAAAATTGAACCACCAAAAGAAATAAATGTTAGCCTTGATGACAATAAATCGCAAATTAAGTGGAGCCCGGAACCGCGAAGATATCACAGTATAAATATATATCGAAATTCTACCGTTGATACTGTTTTTAAAAAGCTAAATGATGTCCCGATAATGATTAGCAAGCAAACCAGGCCCGGTTCTAAAGCAAGTAAATATCCTGATGTATTTTTCGAGGACAGGGATATTGAATATGGTGTTTGCTATAATTATAAATTGGCAGGAATTGATTTCTTTGGATTTGAATCAGGATTTTCAGATACATTCGAAGTTTTTCCAAGGGATATAACTCCGCCTCCGGCTCCGTATAATTTTAAATGTTCTGCCAATGATCTGAATGTTAATATTAAATGGAATTTAAATAAATCTGAAGACTTGATTGGAATAAATATATACAGGTCGAAAAATCCTTATGATAATTTCGAAATAATAAATAAAACGCCCATAGATCATACTAAAACAGAATATGTTGACAAACCAGGTACAAGCGGCATTTATTTCTATAAAGCTGCTTCAATAGATACTGCCGGAAATGAAGGATTTTCTGCCTTAACATCTGTTGAAATTTTAGATATTTATCCTCCCGAAAAACCTGTAAATCTTAAAGCTATTGCTGATACGGGTTGTATAAAACTATCATGGGACAAGAATACCGATGAGGATCTTATGGGTTACAGGATTTACAGAACAATAAACCTTAATAATGCTAAGAATTTTGTCTTGCTTAATACTGATCCGCAAATTGATAATGTTTTTATAGATTCACTTCCTGAAAATGCTAAAAATAATTTCATTTATAAAATTGCAGCCGTTGATTCTGCATTTAATAACAGTGATTATTCTGTTATAGTGTCAGCAAAAATGCCTGATATATTACCACCGGTTAAACCATATATGAAAAATGTATATTTCGATGACAAATTTATAGTTGTGGAATGGATTAAAAATGTTGAGCCTGATCTGGCCGGATATAATTTATACAGAAAAGAAGCATCTGATACGCTTGAGAAATTAATTAAAATAAATACCGAATTAATAAGTATACGGTTAAACCGTTTTTCTGACAGAACTTTTAAACCTAACACGGATTACTATTACCTTATGGAGGCTTATGATACATCAGGAAATAAATCCCTGCTTTCAAATCAATTTCCGGGAAAAGCCGGAATAAAGGAGATTAATTCAGCTATAATTGATTTTGCTGTATCATATAACAAACGAAAAAAAACCAATAATTTAGAATGGAAAATTGAGCCTGATAGTAATATAAAAGGTGCTATTATTTTAAAAGGCACCAATGAAAAACAAATGAAACCATTCAGCGGATTGTTAAAAGAAAATTCTTTAGTAGATAGAGAAATTAAAAAAGGTGGAAATTATTATTATCGGCTAAAAATATATTTAGTAAATGGTTCTGTTATTAGTTCCGATATTAAAGAAATAAGAATTGAAGAATAACAAACTTAACATTGAGTTTGATGTAAACTTATTGGTAAAAACTACAAATTAAGTTGAAATGAAAACAGTCAAAATCCTAATAATTCTATCGATAATCATGATGTTGTTTAAATTATCGATTACTTTTTAGAAATTATATATAATGATAATAAGAATTGTAGTTCCCCTGATCCTGACTCGAATGAAAAAATAATGTGCGCGTACCGGATGATGGAATTTTTAGCGCCAATAATAATTGATTTCCCCTTTCAGTTGGATGTAACAGGTGACTTAAATGCCAGTGATTATGAAAGTGCATTACAAACAATAAGGGAATGGTTCATTCATAAACAAAGTGCTTACGAGATAAGACGTAATATATTTTAATTTAATAGAAATTGGAAATCCAGCTTTTTTGAGGGTGTCAGGGGCAAAAATGAATGAAATAGAAATAATAATATCTTAAATGAAGAATTTGTAAGACCAGGTAGATCGAAAAAGTAATGAAATGTGCTTTTTTATATTTAATTTAGTTTTTTAATTTTTGACTTCATTTAAAATTTGTATTATGAAAAGAACTGTGTTTTTATTAATGGCTTTTTTTGCATTAAGTGCAATTAATGCCCAATCAGGCTGGCAAACTGTATTATTTGATGATTTTAACAGGGCTGACGGTGATTTAGGAGAAAATTATGAGGTAATAATTTATCCGGAAACAATGACGCTTGGCATTATAAACAATGAAGTTAAGGTTGTCCCGGATTCATCATCAATGCATGCATACTGGACGGTAGGGCATATAAATGAGATTAGCGTTGATAGTATAAGGCTTAGCTGTATTTTAAGAGCATCTGCAGATAGCGATAGCTCTCTCTATTCATTTGCTTTAAGTGCAAGAGTTGACAGTTTGTATTATTGTATGGCAATGGTATCGTCCGGTACTGACAGTGTCTCAATTTCCATAATGGATAATCTTGGAAATACAACTATGCTAGCGGGAGAACAAGCATACCTTGAAATGGATAAAACATATTTTTTGGAGTTTACTTTACAAGGAACTGACTTAAGCTTGAAATTTGTTGAGGTTGGAACAGAAGATACCTTAACACTAAATGCAACGGATGAATCATGTACAAGAAAGGAAATTTGTATAAATGGTTATCACTACAGTCCTGACATGATCTTGTATTTTGATGATTATAAAATTGAGACTTATTATCATGATACATACATTAATAAAATAGAGAAAAATAGTATTTCAATTTATCCTAATCCGGCAAATGATAAATTGCTAATAAGCGGATTAATAAAACAAGCAGATGTGAGTTTTTATAGTCTTGACGGTAAATTGATAAGACAGCATGTATTGACAAGCGGAACAAGTGAAATTGATATTACTGATTTATCGCAAGGAAGTTATGTTGTAAAAATTAAATCTGATAATAAAGTTATTACAAAACGGTTAATTAAAGAATAGTGGAATGATGAATTTTCTGCTCCTCAAATATAATTAAACCGGGCAAAATTGCTAGCTTTGAACTATAAGGAAACAATATTCTCTGTTCAGACAGAAATCTTTTCTATTTCGAATATATTGATCCCTGGTATGAAAACAAAGACATAGATATTCTACATTACGGCAGGATAATTTTGGTATATATAATTAAAAATTCTAAGGATTATTCATATATTTGGTTTAGTTTACTATAACAAACAATGTATTCGTTTGAAGAAATATTACATATAATCCCGGTTTTTATTACAGCATTCTTTGCTTTTTTGTTATTGTCATATAGAAATATTCATAAAAAGGCAAACAGGGTACTGGGCATATACATGCTTTTTGTTACAGTGCACCTTTTCTTCAATATATTCTTCTACATAAGATCTTATTATATGGTAGTTTATTTACGATATTATGTTGTAATGCCTATTATATTAACATTGGTGCCATTGTTATTTCTTTATGTAAAGGCATTAACAATTGAATATTATACATATTCCTTAAAAACCTTAAAACATTTTATACCTGCATTATCAATATTGATCATCAATATTGTTTTTTACGGTTTTCTTCTTTCACATGAAGAAAAATACAAATTTGTTACAGAAAGTTATTTATATGATTTTAATTCTGTTGTTATAAAAATGAAAATAATGATAGCATCCAACATTATTTCAGAAATCATGTATTACATACAGGTAGTTTTTTATATCATATTAATGTTGTTATTATTGAACAAACACAAGAAAAATATAGAAAAATATTTTTCATACAAAGAAAAAATAAGCCTGAACTGGATTAAAATATTCATCCTGATTTTTATTATGATCTCTGTTCTTGATATTTTAGAAAATTACTATTTCTTAAAAAGGAATGAAACATGGGAAAGCATATGGAAAACCATAAATGGTGTCGGAAATATAATGTATATCTGCTTTTTAGGCTATTTTGGCATTAAACAAACCGATATATATGCAGGAATAATTAAAATTAGTGCAGATGGTACAAAGCAGAAGTTTGATACTTATGATAATATACTGGAAAAGAAAGATAAATATATATCCTCTTCTCTTTCCGATGAACAAAAACAACTCATAGTTGCCAGGGTAATAAAAATAACTGAAAATGATAAATTATATTTAAATAAAAAACTTACTATTGATGAACTGGCGGATAAATTATGTATTAATAAAAAGTACCTGTCCCAGGCGATTAATGAAATATTAAAAAGAAACTTCTATCATTTCGTAAATAAATACAGGATAAAAGAAGCACAAAGATTATTATCCGACCCTGGCAGCAGGAATATAACGATTGAAGGAATTGCCGATTCAAGTGGGTTCAATTCAAAATCTTCTTTTAATACTACTTTTAAGAAAAATATCGGGATTACCCCATCAGACTACCTGAAAACCTGCCTTAGGGAAAACTAAGCATTACCGTATTAACTTCTTCATATGTTCGAATTCATGAATTCAAACACATTAATTTGATAGCTGAAACAATAAACAATTATATTTAGCAATCAAAATCGCTAATTTCCAATTCACTTAATACTAATTTATTAAACTTAATTATGAAAAAACTGAAATTTACCTTTTTAGCTGCAATAGTCTTTTTTGGCTTTGCAGTAAACACGACAAATGCTCAAACGACCCTTCTTGATGAGGGCTTTGAGGATGCTTGGTCGGGTGACCCGGCAGCTCCTACAAACTGGACACAGATTGAAGTTGAATCTAGTAGTCATCCATGGGAACAGGCTGCTGATGGTGAAGATTATGCCACGATACACTCTGGAACTTATAGTGCCAGAGGACCATTTGGCGATGGAGAATATTTACTTATAACTCCTGCTCTTGATCTTAGTGGTGGCAATTACAGGTTAAAGTTCTGGTTAGATCCATGGTCAACATATGGTGCTGAGCTTTATGTGCTCGCTGGAACATCAAATAATTCTGCTGCTGATTTTACCGACGAACTGGCACATTATACACCAGTTAATGCATCTTATGAACAAAAAACAATTGACCTGTCATCTTACACAAGTACGATTTACATTGCATTTAAAATGTCAAATAGTATTTCAACGTATTCCTGGTGTATTGATGATGTATTGGTAGAAGAAATTCCTTCCATCCCTGTCATCAGTGTTGATCCGGTTTCACTGGATTATGGCACGATTGAATCGGGAACAGTTGCTTCTTTAGATGTAACTATCAATAATACGGGCGCTGTTGATCTTGTAATTTCAGGCGCTACTGTTGCATCCCCATTCTCATGCAGTTATGCAGGAATCATCACAGCAGGTGGAAACGTTACTGCTACCATAAATTTTAACCCAACAAGTATAGGGGACTTTGTTGATTCGGTATTAACTTTCAACAGTAATGCAACTACAGGGGATTCTACAGTTACATTAACAGGCCATGCTTTTCCTGCCGGTCTTGATTTCCAGGGTTTTGAAGATGCAACTTTCCCTCCTGAAGGATGGGAAATGTCGGCAAACTGGACAAGAAGTACAACTGTTGCTTACGAAGGTAGTGCTTCTGCTTATGTTTCCGGTGCGGATAGCTGGTTATTCACACCAAAACTGGAAATAACCACAGGCGATCAGATCAGCTTTTACTATCGTGCTGAAAGTTCTTCTCATCCATCGGCATTAAAAATATTTTTGGCTCCCGGAGCTTCAGATCAAACAAATATAACAGCTTACACAGAAACCCTGGTTACTATCAGCGATATAGATTCTGAAGACTGGACGCTGGAAACATATACATTTGATGCAACTCATGACGGGGAAACAGTATATCTTGCTTTCAACCGTTACTGGCAGGAATCCACATCATGGTTTGCATTCATTGATAATGTTATATTTCCGCCAATTTGGGTAAATCCTAATGCTGAATCTGGTCTTAGTGCTACTTCTTATGATTTTGGCTTAATAGAAACTGGTACTGATTCTATATGGCAGGTAATAATTACTAATAATGGTTTAGCTGATTTAGATATTACAACTGCTGTGGCAGATCCATTCTTTTGTACTTATTCCGGAATTACACCTTCAGGAGAAACTGATGCTGCCACAATTACTTTTTCTCCAACAACTGCCGGAGATTTCGAAGAAACTCTTGAATTCAATTTTTCAGGTGATGGCGATAGTCTGATTGTTCTGACAGGTTCTGCGTATCCTGCAGGTTATGTTACACAAGGTTTTGAAGATGATGCTTTCCCACCTGAATTCTGGTGTGCTACAGAAAAATGGTCACAAGTACTTTATGGCGGCCATAACAGTAGCAATTTTACAAAATGCTCTTATGCTGCAGAAAATGATACTTTAATGACTCCACGTTTGGATATGAGCACAGGCGATCATCATTTATATTTCTACTGGAAAGAAGCCGGTACAAATAATAATGATAGTGTAATTGTTAAATTTTTTAATGGAACTGCCTGGTCGGAACTTGGTGTAGTTGGTAAAGGTAGTGATGACATATGGACATATGAATCATTTGATCTGGGAAATTCAATATCTGATAGCTGCTTTATTATGTGGAATTATGTTGGAGGCGGTACATTTGAAGAAGAAGATTTCAAACTTGATGATGTAATACATGCTGAAGTATGGATAAACCCAAATCCTGAAATCACTCTTAATGAAAATGCTTATGATTTCGGGACAATGGCAGTCGGTATTTCTTCTTCTACAAGTGATACTAATTTCGTGATTAAAAATATTGGTAGTCAAACACTAACAATTACTAATGTTACTAATTTGTCAGGTACTGAATTTAGTACAACTTTGGTTCAGGTAGATGTTACCCTTTCCCATAACGAAACTTATACTTTCGGATTTACTTATTCTCCTGTTGATGATGGTGATGATAACTTAACTTTCACTATACAGACAAACGGCGGTGATGTAGATATTGATCTTTCAGGTTCGGCTTATGTGCTCCCTGACGGAATGGTGGAAATAGGGACTGGCCTGGAATACAGCCAAAGCCTGCCAATGGAGCCTAATAGCGATTATTCTTATTCCCAGTCTATTTTACTTCAAGGTGAACTTAATACCGCAGGAAAGAGAATAGAAAAGCTATATTATCATTTTAACGGCTATTCTTCATTTACCGACGATATAGTTGTATATATGGGACATACTGCTTTAACAGAATTTGCTACCGATAGCAGTTGGGTTACAATTGATAATTTAACAGAAGTTTATAACGGCCCGATGATTGTTATTGCCGAGGATAGCTGGGTTGAAATTATTTTATCAACACCGTTTGAATATAACAATACCGATAACCTTGTTATTGCTTTTGATGAAAACACCGATGCCTATTGCCACAGCAATAACGATTTCTATTGTACTTCAACTGGTGACGTGAATATGAGTATCGAGGAACACTATCCTTTGTATGGTGATATAGATCCTGCTGATCCTCCTGACGGTTATTTAAAAACTTATCGTCCTAACGTAAGGCTTCAGTTTGAAGATATTCCAGTTGGCCCTGCAATTATGGTTAATCCTCAGGCTTATAATTTCGGTTTGATAGAAGCAGGAACAAGTGTTTCTTTCGATGTATATATTTACAATACAGGTACTACTGCTTTAACAGTTACAGGAGCTAGTGTTGGTTCACAATTTTCTTGTACTTATTCTGCAACTATTGCTGCAGGTGCAGCCGATACTGCTATAGTGAGCTTTGAGCCAACAACTGCTGGTGATTATAATGCTGATTTGACTTTTAGTAGCGATGCAGTTCAGGGCGATAATATTGTTTCTCTTGAAGGTTCTGCTCATCCTGCTGGTTATGTAGAACAAGGCTTTGAAGATGCTTTCCCGCCTGAAGGCTGGTCAATAACAGACAAATGGTCACAGAGTTTTGACGAGCACTCTGGTTCTTATTCAGCATATTGTTCTTCTTATGCATTTAACGATACTTTAATCTCACCGCGTCTTGATATGGGTGCAGGTGATCATTATGTGTATTTTTGGTGGAAAGAATATGGTATTAACAATGAAGATAGTGTAATAATTAAACTTTCAACTGATAATGGCGGCACATGGGCTGATTTAGCTACAATAGGTGGTGGAAGTAATGATGAATGGATTTTTGAAACCTTTGATTTAGGAACACCATTATCAGACGAATGTTTCATAATGTTGAATTATGTTGGTGATAGCATTAATGCTGCCAATTTCTATATTGATGATATATTACATGCACCTCTTTGGGTAGATCCTGTTCCTGTAATTAGTTTCGATGAATATGCTTTTAATTTCGGAACTGTTGCAGTCGGAGCTTCTTCTTCAAGAGATGTGAAAATTTATAACATTGGTAATATTGACGACCTTGTAATTACAGGTGTTGCAGTTATTGCTCCATACTCTTGTACTTATTCCGGTACAATTGCAGCAGGAGATACTGCTACTGCTACAATAGTATTCACTCCAACAGCAGTAAGCGAATTTTCACAAACAGCAACATTTACTATTACAATCGGCTTCGACGGTGATAATACTATTGACTTATATGGTAATTCATATCCTGTCGGTCATGTATTTGAAGATTTTGAAAGTGAAACATTTCCTCCACTTGCCTGGGTAATGACTTCAGGATGGGCAAGAAATACAGTAGACGCCTATGTTTACCAGGGAGAAGCTTCGGCAAGGGTTGCAGTAGATTCAACCAGTTGGCTGTTTACCCCCAAATTATCAATTACTACCGGTGATATGATCCAGTTTTATTACAGGACAGAAAGTGCTACTTATCCATCAGGATTACAGGTACTTCTTGCACCGGGTGCTTCAACCCAGAATGATATAACTGCATATACAGTTACTTTAATTGAGATTGATACTGTTGATGAAACTGACTGGAACCTTGCAACTTATACTTTTGACGGTACTTACAACGGACAGGAAGTATATCTTGCTTTCAACCGTTACTGGCAGGAATCTACTCTGTGGTATGCATATATCGACAATGTAGTACTTCCTCCATATCCGGCAGTTATTCCTGAAGCGGCAACTGATCCTTTCCCTGCCGATTCAGTAGTTGATATGCTTCTTGAAACCGAACTGACATGGTCAGGTGTTTTTAATGCTACAGGTTATAAAATAAATTTCGGAACAGATTATCCGCCAACAAATATTGAAAATGGAATCGATCTTGGCGATATGACTTCTTACCAAGCAACAGGCCTTGATTATTCAACCGATTATTACTGGCAGATTGTTCCTTATAATGCAACCGGGAATGCTGCAGATTGTCCTGTCTGGATGTTTACAGCAATGGATGATCCACTGGTTATAGAATTCCCATGGTTCGAAGGTTTTGAAGACAGCGAATGGTTTGGCGATCCCGCTGCACCCCTTGGATGGACACAAATTAGTGTTTCAGGAAATAAACCATGGAAAAGGACAACCCTTTATTCACATACAGGTACTTATGCTGCCAAGGGCCCTTATGCCCTGGATGGTGGCGAGCATCTGCTTATTACACCACCTGTTGATCTCAGTAATGGCGATTACAGGTTGAGGTTCTGGTTAAAAGGCAGTTCATATGAAACTACTAACCTGTTTGTTTATGCAGGAACTTCTAATGCCTCTGCTTCTGATTTCACGGATTCATTAGCCGGCTATATTGTTGGTGAAAATATGCCTATTGGGTACGAATTGCAGGAAATCGACCTGTCAGCATATTCAGGTACTATATATTTTGCATTTAAATTGGTTGATGACGATGGCTTTTCCATATATATAGATGATATCCGGGTCGAAGAAATACCTACAACACCAATGTTCACAATTACTCCTGATTATAGTGATTTTGGCCCTGTTAATATGTATGAAACTTCTTATGCGGAAGACTTTACCATTACGAATACAGGTATCGGTATCCTGGATATTACATCTGTCTCTATTGGCGGCGCCAATGCAGATGAGTTCATACTAACAGATACCAATAGCTATCCTGTAGAAATTGCTGTCGATACCGTCGAAATTACATTTGATATTGCATTTGCCCCGGCTTCTGTCGGAACAAAATCTGCTACTATAATTGTAGTACAAGATTCTGCAGGCACAGATGTAACTCATGAGGTTGAAATAGTTGGAACAGGGGTTGATCCCACATTGTACCCTCCATTCCTCGAAGATTTTGTAGACGGTTATGAACCAAATAACTGGACCGAGGCACAGGGCCTTCTTGTAGATACCGTTGATTTTGGGATAACAACTTACTCAAACTGGAAAGAAGGAGAGTTCCCGGGTGATAGTGCCAATGTATGTGCAAAACTCAATATCTTTGGTCAATATGCTGACGAATGGATGTTTACAGCACCAATCGATTTAGGCGATGGAAGTGTGAACTACCAGCTTGAATTTGATTTAGCTTTAACAACATGGAATACTTCTGATCCTGACACATTAGGCGGAGACGATCTGTTTGCAGTTGTAATTTCAACTGATAACGGGGCTACATGGTTAGCGGCAAATGTACTTCACGAATGGGATAGTACAACAATAATTTCCGGTACAGGCAATCATGCAATAGTTAGTCTTGTAGGCTATACAGGGGTTGTTAAATTAGGCTTCTATGGAGAATCTACCATAGAAAACAAAGATGTTGATCTGTTTGTTGACAATATTGCTGTTAATCCTATACCGGATATAGGTATTACTGCTATCATAGTACCGGTTTCTGCCTGTGAACTCAGTGATGTACAGGATATTACTGTTACTATATCAAATCTTGGTGATGCAACAGTTGTAGCAGGTGAAGAAATTTTAGTAGTATATAAATTAGATGATAATGCGGAAGTTACCAACACTTTGATATTGGATGCAGACCTTGCCCCTGGCAGCGATCTTGATTATACTTTTGATGAAACTGTTAATATGTCGGCTGTTGGCGATTATTCACTAACTGCTTATACGATTTATGCTGGTGATTTGGTTGCGGAAAATGATACAATTTACGCAATAATCTCTGTTTATGGTAATCCGGTAGTTGATTTGGGCGATGATCAGGCTGTTTGCGAAGGCGAAACGGTTACCTTAGATGCAAGCGCAGGTTTTGATGCATATTTATGGTCAACCGGTGAAACAACTCAAACCATTGATGTTATCGAATCAGGTACTTACTCGGTAGTTGTAACAGATGCAAACGGCTGTACAGGAACTGATGAAGTTGTTGTTACTGTTAATCCAAATCCAATTGTTGACCTCGGAAGCGACCAGATTGTTTCCGCAGGCGAAATAGTAACACTTGATGCCGGTGCCGGTTTATATTCATACTTATGGTCTGATGGCTCAATTAACCAGACATTGGAAGTTACTGAAACAGGAACGTATTCAGTAACCATAACCGATGCAAACGGATGTACAGGATCAGATGAGATTATAATTACATTCACCGGTATAAATGAACTGACAAACAATTCTCAAATTTCTGTTTATCCTAATCCAAACAAAGGTGAATTTAACCTTGTTATAATCAATGAAAAAGCAGAAGATTTGATTATTGAATTGGTAAACATTCAAGGACAGGTAATCTACATAAATAATGTTAAGAATGTAATTATATTTGATGAAAAGATTGATGTTTCCGGTTTTGCTAAAGGAATTTACTATCTGAAAGTAAATAAAGGAAATGGTATGAAAGTTGAAAAGATTATTATGCAATAATTAACCTTCAATTGTAAAGTAAAAGAGCGAGCCATTGGCTCGCTCTTTTTTATTAAACTTAATTATATACTACATTGTTTTAATAATTCCGATTTAGGAATTATTGATTACAATTAGGTATGCCATTCCGATAATTATCGGAAGATATTCATTCGGATTTTAAGAATGGAATGATTAAAATCGGGAAAATGAACACTATTCGGTATAAAAACATTTAAACTTTCGGATATTATTATCTTTTTTATTGGTTTAAAAATTTCATATCTTGCTTTTGCTAATTGTTACTATAAATTTTGATATAAAAATTATAAACCATGAAAAAACTACTTTTAAGCTTATTCTCTGTTTTAATAACAGTTTGTATTTTCTCTCAAACGCCTCAAGCCTTTAAATATCAAGCAGTTATTCGAGGGGCTGATGGATTTGTACTCTCAGGCCAATCAGTAAGCCTTATTGCCGGTATACTTCAAAGTTCAGAAACAGGCACAGAAGTATTTAGTGAAACTCATAATGTAATGACCAATGATTTTGGATTGATAAACTTAACAATAGGAGATGGCATTAATGTCACCGGTGATATTTCATCCATTGACTGGAGTATTGATTCGTACTATTTAAAAATAGAGTTGGATATTAGCGATGGAAATGGTTACACAGAAATGGGCACAGCTCAGCTCCTTTCAGTTCCATACGCACTATTTTCAGAAAACACACAAAATATTGAAGATGCGGATGCTGATCCGGCTAATGAGCTGCAAACATTAGATGTTTCCGGAACTACATTATCAATAACAGATGGAAATTCCGTTGAATTGCCTTCCATTGAAGATGCAGATGCCGATCCTGCTAACGAGTTGCAAACATTAGATGTTTCAGGAACTTCGTTATCAATAACAAATGGAAATACCGTTGAATTACCTCCCATTGATGATGCTGATGCTGATTCTACAAATGAAATTCAAACGCTTGATATAGCGGGAACCATGTTGTCTATTAGTGATGGAAATAGTATTCAGATTCCTTCTGCAGGATCACAATGGATTACAACCGGAGAGGATATTTATTATAATGGCGGAAATGTTGGTATCGGATCAGTCCCAGGCACAAAATTAGAAATACATGCAGATGCGGATTCTGATCCAAATAGTGCAATTTTTAAAGTATTAAATTCTAATGGAGATACTGTTTTTGCTGTTTATCAGGGCGGTGTACAAATTAATATTGATGAAGGAACTAAAGCAAAAAAAGGAGGATTTGCAGTTGGAGGCCTTGCTTCTGGTAAACAATTTGACCTGGACTATTTAAATGTAAGTCCTGACAGTGTAAGAATTTATATTAGAGAGAGCACAACCAAAGCAAAAAAAGGAGGATTTGCAGTTGGAGGACTTGCTTCCGGTAAAGGCGGAGTAAACTTTTTAGATTTAACACCGGATAATTATTTTATCGGGCATGAAGCAGGTGCGAATACAGTTGTTAATTTTATTGATAGTACTGGGATATATAATTCATTTATTGGTTACAAGTCAGGATATGCTAATATAGATGGAAGTTTTAATATATTCCTTGGAAGAGAAACTGGTTTCTGGAATAATGGAGGTACAAGTAACGTTTTTATTGGAGACTGGTGCGGAAAAAATAATAAGGAAGGAGAGAAAAATGTATTTATCGGAAGAGAAGCCGGTAGATATAATAATTTTGGATCAGCAAATATATTTATTGGAACTGCTGCAGGATATTCTAATTTTTTAGGTATGAATAATATATTTATTGGAGACTTTGCTGGTGCAACCAATGAAGAAGGACAAGATAATATTTTCATAGGGAAACAATCCGGGATTGATAATATTTCTGGCAGTAGCAATGTCTTTTTAGGCGCATGGACAGGGAATAATAACACAACCGGAACCTGGAACACATTTTTAGGATTTAGAAGTGGTATTTGGAATACAATAGGAAATTCAAATACTTTTGTCGGTGTGAACAGTGGTTTTTACAATGATAATGGAAATTCGAATATATTTATTGGCACTAATAGCGGTTATACAAATACAGAAGGAAGTTATAATATATTTATAGGCGATCAGGCAGCATGGCAAAATACTGCAGGAGATTATAACACCATTTTGGGTTATTTTAGTGCTTTTGACCATACAACCGGCAATTACAATTGTTTTTATGGTAGCAATAGCGGTAGTTATACCACAACCGGATCTTATAATACTTTTATTGGTGAAATGGCCGGATATAAAAACTCAACAGGTCATGATAATGTTTACCTTGGCTCAAGTACCGGAAAAGCAAATACCACAGGTTATGGAAATGTATGTATAGGTGCTCAGGCCGGATATGAAAATGTAGTAGGTATTCGCAATGTATTTCTTGGTCCGGAAGCCGGGTATTCTGAATTGGGTTCAGAAAAACTATATATTGAAAATTCTGTTGCTACGTATGATGCTGCATTAATTTATGGAGATTTTGCGAATGATGATTTAAGATTAAATGCCAATGTTGGAATAAATGGAAATCCGGCAGATTCACTTGCGCTTAATGTATATGGTGACGCACATGCATCCGGAAGCTGGTATACTGCTTCAGATAAGCGCTGGAAGAAAAACGTTGTAAATCTTGAGAATAATCTTGAAAAAATAAAAAACATCCAGGGAGTTTCATACGAATGGAAAGTAAAAGAATTTCCGGAAAAGAAATTTAAAAAAGGAACCCAGCTCGGTTTTATTGCCCAGGATTTAGAAGAAATTGTCCCGGAAGTTGTAAAAACTGACGAACAGGGATATAAATCAGTTGATTATGCAAAGCTGACTCCATTATTGGTTGGAGCCATTAAAGAGCAACAAAATATAATTGAGCAGCAGCAACTTGAAATTGAAGAGATAAAAAGAGCAAATGACCGTTTAAATAATAGTATGATGACGCTAAGATTAACTATGGATAAATTAATGATGGAAAACAAAGCGGGTTTGCAACGTATGGAGCCTGAAAAACATAGTATTCCAAAAGATAATTAAAATGAACTATATTTCGCTAAGTTATAACTGGGATGAAAAAACCAATCGTGTGTGCTTATCGAACTCAGGTTAATACCATTACGCGAATTAAATAATACAGTAAATGGTATCATTTCAGCCCTAATAAAGTCTTCAATTATACGGATACAATCAATTGTAACCGAATCAACAGGTATCTCAGATGCATTTGTCGGAACCTTACTAATGTTAAAAACACCTTCTAAATTAGACTTTCCAGGTCTTAAAGACTTGGAAAGTCTATTTGAGTGATGACATTCTTATTGTATGAAAATTCCGGATCAAGTCCGGGATGATGTATAAACAGACTGCTTATTTTAAATACTTATCAAACCATTTAAAAAATTCGCGTTGCCATAATATAGCGTTTTGTGGTTTTAACACAAAATGAGTTTCTTTTGGGAAATACAACAATTTGCTTGGTACGCCAAGTAATTGAGCCGCACCAAATGCTTCCAGACTTTGCGTATAAGGAATTCTTAAATCGTTTGCTCCTGTTATGATCATAATTGGAGTATCCCAGTTTTGTACATATTTATGAGTAGAAAAAGTATATGATTTCTTTGCAGCTTCATTATCAAAATCCCAGTAAGCACCTTTATAATCATAATTTACAAAAAACATTTCTTCTGTTGTAGTATACATACTTTCAAAATTAAATATTCCACAATGTGAAATGAATGCTTTAAATCTGCCTTCATGATTTCCTGCCAACCAGAAAACCGAATATCCACCATAACTTGCACCAACAGCTCCTAATCTTTCCTCATCAATGAATGGCTTTTGCTTAAAAGTGTCAATTGCACTTAAGTAATCAAGCATGTTTTGTCCTCCATAATCGCCTGATATTTGAGCTTTCCATTCCTGGCCAAAGGAGGATGTTCCTCTTCTTGCAGGAGCAATAATTATATAATCGTTTGCGGCCATGATTTGAAAATTCCATCGAAAATGAAAATTATGATTGAGTGGACCCTGTGGGCCTCCCTTGCAATAAAGTAATGCAGGATATTTCTTATTGGGATCAAAGTCAGGAGGATAAATTATCAATACCAACATATCTTTGTTATCAGTAGTTTTTATCCATTTCTCTTCAACATTTCCCATTTTAATCTTATTATAAATATCCTGATTGGTATAGGTAATTTGGATATCCACTCTCTTTTTCTCATCAATTTTAAATATTTCTGTTGCCATTGATGTGGTTTGCTTTTCTCCAATTATTGTTTTACCAACTTTAGAAAAGGAATTATAGGTATGCAATCCATTAGTAATTTGATTAATGGTATTCAGTTCAAAATCATAATAGTAAATCTGAAATGAAGCTTCTTTTCCGCTAATGAAATAAATTCTTTGTCCTTCTTCATCCCAAGCCAGGTTTGAAATATCCTGATCAAAATCTTTAGTAACATAATCCTTTACTCTTGTTTCCATATCCATTACAAATAGACGGTCTTTGTCTGCTTCATATCCAGGTGTTTCCATGCTTTGCCATGCAATTTTCTTGCTATCGGGTGAAAATACCGGATATTTATCATATCCCATCATCCCTTTTGTTAAATTCTCAATTGTCCCCTTTTCTACATTATACAGGTAAATATCTGAATTGGTACTCACTGCATAATCTTTACCTGTAAGTTTTTTACAAGTATATGCAATCATTTTTCCATCAGGACTCCATGTTATTTCTGCCTGATCGAAAGAAGCTGATAGAGGTGAATCCCAACGTTCGCCATTCATAATATCAGCATCATCAATTAACTGTCCATTTATATAAGAGGCAACAAAAATATGACTGTATGCATAATCGTGCCATTGGTTCCAGTGCCGATACATTAAATCATCAATTATTCGAACATTAACATTTGGCAGGTCTTTATGTACTTCATTAGGTTTTTTATCCAGCTTAACATCTTTCGTGTATAAAATATATTCACTACCAGGACTATATTCAAAACTATTAATTCCTCCTTCAACATCTGAGACTTGTTGTTTATCTGATCCATCCGGGTTCATTTCCCATATTTGATAACTACCGCTTTCATTACAAATAAATCCTATTTTATTTCCTTCAGGCGACCAGCGTTGATTAGATTCTGCATCTTTAAAATTGGTTAATTGTTTCTGGTCTTTTCCTGAAACTAAAATTGACCAAATATCTGTATTCCCTTTGTTTTCTTCAATACTGTAACGTGTAACACCATAAATAATAGTTTTACCATCGTTTGAAAGTTGTGCATCACTTACTCTTCCAAATTTCCACAGTATCTCTGGTGTTAACCTGTTATCCTGTGAGGTTGAAAGATTTATTGCCATAATTATTACTGAAACTGTAAGTAAAATTTCTTTCATTTTTTTAGGTTTTTATATTAAACTCATACACAATCTATTAAGTTTATTTTGAAAAAGCAAGAAATTTGCCAGAATTCTATAGGACAAACCCCTGGCTGGATTTCTGTAAATAGCTGTAAGTCAGAATATAATATTAGAAAAATGATAAATGACCGAGTATTTCAAAAATGCAATTATTTTGTATAAAAAATCAATATTCAGCTATAAACCAGTAACAAAACTTATGGATTCAATCTATCCAAACGGTTAAGCCCTTCAATAGCTAATTCATAATTTTCTGCTATTTCCAACGATTTTTTATAATCTTTCCTGGCCAGGTTATAAATTCTTAATTGTTCATAACAATAGCCCCTGTTATAATATGCCGGAACATATGTTTCATTTAATCTAATAGCGTTTGTATAATTTGTTATAGCTTTTTTATATTCATTTGAATATTGCATGTAAATATATCCCAGGTTAAAATAAATATTTGGTTGCAAACTATCAATTTCATTGAGTATTATGCTATATTCATGAATTGCACGATTTTCATAAGCATTTAGCTGGTAAAACATGGCAAGGTTATAATGAGCTTCAATACTTGTGGGTATTATTCTAATGGCATTTTGATAGTATGCAATTGCCAGGCTATCTTTTTTATCAGCATACAATAAACCTAACAAAATATAAGAGTCATAATAATCAGGTTCTTTTTCAACAGCAATTTGAAAATTTCTTATAGCCATTGATGTATCGCCTGTTTCTTTGTAAATCATCCCTTTTGTAAAATAGATTTGTGCATAATTATGGTCTGCTTCCTGGGTTTTATTTAACCATTCCATTGATTTTGTATATTCCCTAACATAAAAATACAAATTAGCTAACCTGTGCATTGCCTCAACAGTTTGAGGGTTGAACTTAAGGCAACGCTCAAGTGTTTCTTTTGATTTACCAGATTTACCTGATTTTAAGTACAGGTCTGCCAAATGAATATAGTAAGAAGAATTTAATGAATCGATTTTAGTAGCAATTTCAATATCATTAATAGCTTCTTCGAAATTATTTTGTTTAACATATAATTTAGCTCTTTCCACGAACAATTTAGCATCATGTGGGTCTTTGCGAATTAGAAAGGCTAATTCATCAAAATTATAAACACTGTCAACAGCCTGGTTTTTTTCAGGCGACTGATTTGTATTACGCTGTTCACTACCACAAGATGAAATGAGAAACGCGAATAATGCTATGAATAAATAAAATATCTTATTCATTCAGGTTTTCAATAATTTTATTTTCAAGTTCTTCAGCTAATTCAGGGTTATCTTTCAATAATTGTTTAACAGCTTCCCTGCCTTGTCCGAGTTTAGTTTCACCATAACTGAACCAGGAACCGCTTTTTTTGATAACTTCAAGATCAACTCCTAAATCAATAATTTCGCCGGTTCTTGAAATCCCTTCTCCAAACATGATATCAAATTCAGCCTTTTTGAAAGGAGGAGCCAGTTTATTTTTTACAATTTTAACACGGGTCCTGTTTCCTTTTACATCTTCACTTTCTTTAATCTGGCCAATCTTCCTTATATCAACACGAACAGAAGCATAAAATTTCAATGCGTTCCCGCCTGTTGTGGTTTCCGGATTGCCAAACATTACCCCGATTTTCTCCCTTAACTGATTAATGAAAACACAGCATGTTTTAGTGCGGTTAATATTAGCAGTTAATTTTCGCAAAGCCTGTGACATTAATCTGGCTTGCAGCCCCATTTTTGAATCACCCATTTCACCTTCAATTTCTGACCTGGGGGTTAATGCAGCAACTGAATCTATTACTATAATATCAATAGCACCTGAACGGATTAAATGATCAGTAATTTCTAAGGCTTGTTCTCCATTATCGGGTTGAGAAACCAATAAATTCTCAATATCAATTCCAAGTTTTTCAGCATAAAACCGGTCAAATGCATGCTCTGCATCAATAAAAGCAGCTATTCCGCCTTCTTTTTGTGCTTCAGCAATGGCATGCATAGCAAGCGTTGTTTTACCTGAACTTTCAGGCCCGTATATTTCTACAACCCTGCCTTTTGGATATCCACCAACACCAAGTGCAGAATTCAATGCTATTGAACCACTCGATATGAAAGGGACATTTTCAACTACTTTATCTCCCATACGCATTACTGTTCCCTTTCCGTAATTCTTTTCAATTTTATCTAAGGTTAATTGCAATGCTTTTAGTTTTTCTTTGTTTTCGTTATTATCTTTACTCATAATGGATTTAATTTATACTAATTGTAATTCTTCTAAGATTTGATTTGTGTGATCTTTGGTTTTACCTTATCTATTATCTTTTTTCCCTTGTAACCGGATAAAGAAATAACTTCTCCATACTGATTTTCAGTCTTTATTTCCGGCGCTATCTGGCCTTCTTTCAAATGAGTCATTTTAGTGCTATTTTGAGATGTACAAATATACCTTATTCTTGAATTTAATGAAATTTTATTTTATAAGTGTTGATACGAATAGTATATGAAAAATTGATGCATAAATTGCTCTTCTCTTTATATAAATTGTTTAAATTAGTATTTTAAAGTTTATTAGAAGAGCCATTCAGATGAACATAAATGCCTTATTAGTTGATGATGAACAGAAAGCTTTAGATACTTTGGATTCTTTAATTCAAAATCATTGTCCGAATGTTCGTGTAATTGCAAAATTAACTTCACCTGAAGACGGTTTAAAAAAGATAAACGAACTAAAACCCGATCTAATATTTCTTGATATAGATATGCCAGGAATGGATGGCTTTGAAATGCTAGACCATATTCATGACAGAAATTTTGAGGTCATTTTTGTTACCGGAAGCAATTATTTTGCAATTAAAGCTTTTAAAGTAAATGCTATTGACTATATCTTAAAACCCGTTATTGTAGATGAACTGATAAGTGCCGTAGAGAAAGTATCACAACTTATTGAAACAAAAAACTTTAATTTGAGCCGTTATGATAAATTGATAGAAAGTTTAAAATCGAATAAACCAAAGAAAATAACGATTCATACCGGTGAAGGAATAGTATGCCTTTTACCGGAAGATATTATACACGTTGAGGCTGATCAGGCCTATTCATATATACACATGACAAATGAAAACAAATTAGTTGTTTCAAAAAACATTAAGGAGATTGAATCAATATTAGATAAATCAGTTTTTTTCAGGGTGCATAAATCACATATAATTAACCTTGAGCATGTAAAAAAATATAACGTTCATTCGGGATCTTTTATTGAAATGACAGATGGAGTAAAAATAATTATATCACGACGTAATAAAAAAGCTTTTATAGAACGAATGGAAAGCTATATTAATAAATAAGATATTGATAAATATGTTATTGTTTCAATTTGTACTTCCATGAAAAGAGCCCTGATAATAACAATTCTAATTATACTATCCGGAAATTTAAGCTCACAAATAAATAAATTTGGATACCCGATAATCTGGAATTATACATCAAAAGAATATAAAGCTAATGAATCTAATTGGGCAGTAATTCAGGATGAGCGTGGAGTAATGTATTTTGGAAATGATGCTGGTTTACTTGAATTTGATGGTACCAATTGGAGACTGATTACCCTACCAAACAAATCCCATATCCGTTCTTTAGAAATAGCTTGCGATGGAACAATTTGTATTGGAGCATATAACGAGTTTGGTTACCTTACTGTTGATGAAAAAGGATTATCACAATATAGTTCACTGTCGTCTAGTCAATTAGACACTAATTTTAAAACTTTTGGGA
>DAOVJU010000454.1 GCA_030632095.1 Chlorobiota bacterium | reverse complement strand
TTAAAAATTCTCTTTTGTATTCTAAATTATTCATCTATAAAGCAGTTATGTTTTTCAATTATTTATTGTTTATTAGTTTTTTGTAAAAATCAAATCATTAACTTCAATTTATTAACAGCAAATAATTAATAAAAAAAATTTATTTAAAACCTTATGTTATAATAAGGAGTGTTAATTTGTTTATAAAAAAATTAAACTATTTTTTCAATTTATGTTTGTATTATTATAGTCAACAATTTACAAACAAATATATTTTATTAATTAGCTGAAATTTAGATTATTTATAATTTATTAATAAAAAACATATTAAAACTATTGTTAATAAATTACCAGCTGTTATTCATTTAATAGTTGTTGATAAATAGTTAATTACTTTTAATAAATGAAGAAGAAAGATAATTAATTAGTCAAATTGTTAATTACTCAGATAGTTATAATAAATTAATAACAAAATTAAACAGTTATTAACAATTAATTGTTTAAAACATGTATTTCTTTTCATTCAGTCTATTTATATTTGCATAAAAATTTTATTTCTTTTCATTAGCTAAATATATATACTTGATGTTTAATAAAAATAGAATTCTACCTATTGCGTGTGATCATGGTGGTTATGATTTGAAAGAGCATGTAAAGATAGAATTACTTAAAGAAAGTTATTTAGTTGAAGATATGGGAACCTTCTCTCCAGAAAGTGTTGATTATCCTGATTACATCCATCCATTGGCTGAAGCTGTTAATAATGGAAAATTTTGCATGGGCATTATTATTTGTGGTAGCGGTAACGGGGTTAGTATGACAGCTAACAAATATCCTGAAGTAAGAGCTGCATTATGCTGGACAGCAGAGATTGCAAAAATGGCCAGGTTACACAATGATGCAAATATCCTTGCTTTACCCGGAAGGTATATTGATTTTGAGGAGGCTTTAAGAGCAGTTAATATTTTTTTAACTACGGATTTTGAAGAGGGAAGGCACGCAAGAAGGGTTAACAAAATATCTGTTTCAAAGAATAATCGGTAATGATAGATATGCATAGAAAATTTAAGGAAGATGTTGAAAAAAAGGTGTTTGATTTGCGTCATCGGCAAACGATACAATTTAATATGTCGCGCTATGATGACGCTGTAATAGAAGGGAAAAAGCAATTTTCTAATCTTGAACTGGCAAGGGAAAAAGCGGCATCCATTAAGCACAAAACTATCAACAGGCTTGATAAATACCTTATCGATTTTGATAGTAATTTTACCCAAAGAGGGGGAAAAGTTTTTTGGGCACAAAATAAACGGGAGGCTGTAAAAGAAATCATTCGGATTTTAACAAAAAGCAGATCGAAAAAGGTGGTTAAATCAAAATCAATGATCACCGAGGAAATAGAGCTTAATGAAGCGTTGCTAAAATGCAAAATCGAATCGATTGAAACCGACCTTGGTGAATATATCGTCCAGTTAGCCGAACAACCCCCTTATCATATTGTTACACCAGCCATGCATATGTCGAAAGAGGATGTAGCAAAGCTGTTTCATGAAAAATTTAACATTTCCGATGAAAGTTCACCGGAAGAAATTACCTTATTTGTTAGAAAATTATTGAGAGAAAAATTTATTAATGCTGATGCTGGTATTACCGGAGCCAACTTTCTTATTGCCGATATAGGAGCAGTTGCAATTACCGAGAATGAAGGAAATGCAATGTTGTCCTTTTCCATGCCCAGAATTCACATTGTTGTTGCTGGCATTGAAAAGATCATTCCTTCAATGGAAGATCTGCACCTGTTTTGGCCTCTTTTAGCTTCACATGGAACGGGGCAAGACATGACTGTTTATAATTCGATTGTAACCGGACCCAGGCTGGACAAAGAAAGTGATGGTCCTGAAGAAATGTATGTTATTCTAATTGATAATAACAGGACAGAAATTTTAAAGCAGGAAAAACAGCGAAGAGCTTTATTTTGTATAAAATGTGGTGCCTGCCTGAATGCTTGCCCGGTGTATAGAAATATTGGAGGGCATTCGTATGGTACTACCTATAGCGGGCCGATTGGAGCGGTTATTACTCCTTTTTTAGAAGGTATGAAAAATTATAAACATTTGAGCCTTGCATCTACTTTGTGTGGAAAATGTACCGAGGTTTGTCCGGTGAATATTAACCTGCATGAATTATTGCTTTATAATAGAAACGAGGCAGTTAAGAGAAAACACATAACTTTTAGTGAAAAAATGGTCATGACGGGATTGAAGAGTATTATGAAAAGAAGATGGCTTCTTGATATGCCTAACCAGCGGTCAAAGAGTTTTGCCATGAACATGTTTTTTAAAAAATCGTGGGGACCGGGAAGGGCACTTCCTGAAATGCAACCTAAAACGTTTAAAGAGCTTTGGAAAGAGGAGAACGAAAGTTGATATTTATTTCCATCCGCATATCATAACCGACAATTTATAATCCCACTACCTGATCGTTTACGAACACATTTTGTTTAATTTCCGAACATAATTATAAGATATATATTTACTCTATTTTATATTAATATATTGGTGCAAAGTTAGTTATGTACCTTGGCATGAAAAATGCCCTTCTTTATGATTGCTTAAATAATTTTATTGTTTTTATTTATTTATGACCATGATATCGCTACAAAGTATTCACAAGTCGTACATTATGGGATCCAATAATCTTCATGTACTGAAGGGGATTGATCTGGAAATACAAAAAGGGGAGCTGGTAGCCATTATGGGGTCGTCTGGTTCTGGCAAATCAACCCTGCTTAATATTATCGGCATGCTGGATGGTTATGATGAAGGAATCTATAATCTGGAAGGAAAACCGATCAAAAATATGAGCGAAAAAAAAGCAGCTCAGTTTAGAAATAGCCACATTGGGTTTGTTTTTCAATCGTTTAATCTTATTTCTTTTAAGAATGCTGTGGAAAATGTTGCCCTGCCTCTTTATTATAAAAAGATCAGTCGAAAAAAAAGAAACGCTATGGCTCTTGAAATATTAGAGAAAATGGGCCTGAAAGAGTGGGCCGATCATTTACCAAGTGAATTATCTGGCGGACAACAGCAGCGGATAGCCATTGCCAGGGCACTGGTTTCCAGGCCAAAGATTATTCTGGCAGATGAACCAACAGGTGCACTTGATTCCAAAACATCCTACGAGGTAATGGAGCAGATTAAAGAAGTAAATCAATCGGGTATAACGGTATTGATTGTAACACATGAAGATGATATTGCACATATGACCGACCGCATTATTCGGCTGCATGATGGATTGATCGTAAAAAATGAATTAAATGGAAATAAGCACAAAAAATTATCTCCTGCGAATGTAAATTAATGTGAAAGGACCATGTTCGATATAGATAAATGGCAGGAAATTTTTAGTACAATTAGTAAAAACAAGCTCAGAACCTTTCTAACCGGTTTTAGTGTTGCCTGGGGTATATTTATGCTTATTATCTTGTTGGGGTCCGGTAATGGGCTGGAAAATGGCGTACAGGAAGAATTTAAGGGAGATGCTGTAAATAGTATATGGGTTAATAGTGGGCAAACAAGTAAGCCCTATAAGGGATTAAAACCAGGAAGAAGAATTCAGTTTACAAATCAGGATTACGAAGCAATAAAGAAAGTTAATTACCAAGAGCATATTTCATCAAGATT
>DAOVJU010000445.1 GCA_030632095.1 Chlorobiota bacterium | reverse complement strand
CATTTAACATCTCACATTTGACATCATACATTTGACATACAATTTACACCTTTTCTTCCTCAATTATTTCTTTAACCTCCTTCACATTATCCTCCGGATGTCTGTCAATAAGTATATTTAGTGGATCAATACCTGCTTTAGTTGGCTTAGAGCTTACATTTACTGTTATTGTATTTTCCTTCTCATCAATCAAGTGTCTCTGGTAATAAATCAAACTATCTTTTCCTTCAATATCCTCAGTATAAACTCCAATATAAATCCATTCATTTAATGGAATATAACTTTCATTTCCTACACTGTCAGCCCTTATTTTTTCCGATTCAAGCTCTAAAATAACACTATAGTTTTCTTCTTCAGGGTTTTCAGTACACCATATATCAATGGTTTTGTTCTCAAAAAGAGTAATAGTTTCAAACATATCTGTAATAACATATTGTAAACTATCGGGTGTTACTTCACGATAATACTCCAGCAAATCGGCAGATGTCGGATAAATACCTTCACTATAAGCCCAATCGTTAATAAAACGTCTAAGTGCTGAATTAACACTATCTTCAGAGATATAATCCTGTAGAGCATACATTACTAATGAGCCTTTATTATAATGTATATAGCCTTGCTGCTCAACTAAGTCCAATGGCATTTCCTTCTCGGTTTCTCTTGATCTGCCTCTTAAATATCCATCCAATTCATAGCGAAGAAATTTTTGCATATATTCAGTGGAATAATTATGTTTTATGACCATCAAAGCAGAATATTGCGCTAATGCTTCTGAAATCATTGCATTTCCCTGCACATTTGCTTCCAAAACCTGGTGTGCCCACCATTGGTGGCCTATTTCATGAGCAGTTACATAAAAAGGAAAATCAATATCATCTTCTTCATCCATTTTCATGATAAAGCCAAGAGCTTCTGAATATGGAATTGTATTTGCAAATGATTGTGCAAACCTCCTGTACCGGGGAAATTCCATAATCCGTAATTGCTTGTATTGAAATGGACTGAAATTCTCAGTATAATAATCCAATGATCTTTTCATGCTTCTGAGAAAACTCTGCAAATTATATTCATGTCCCTTATGATAATATATTTCAAGGTTTACATCATTCCATTTATCTCTTAAAACTTCATAATCGGCAGATACAACTGAATAAAAATTCCAGATGGGTACATCCATTTTATAATGAAAATATCGTCTTTCATTTTCTTCCCACTCACTTTGAATATAGCCCGGGGCCAAAGCAATTTGTTCTTTACTGGTTCCAATAGTAATATCCAGGTTTATAGCATCAGCATCATCTCCCAATAGATTTATTGTTTTACCTATTTCGTGATCTCTGGGCAGCATTCTTTCTCTAACTGGTAAATCAAAATCTTTCCTGTCGTCAGGATCTGATAATTCATTATCTAATTGATAACCAAAAGAAGGCAAATAAAAATTATTGAAGAAAGTTCCATTATATACTACATCGACATTACTATCATCTTCAACAAAACCTGTTGTTTTAAAATTGACAATAAAATCCATTTTTAAAGTATCTCCCGGTAAAAGGGGCTCAGACAATTCATAAATGTAATAATTAAATTCATCATATGCTTCTTTAATTACCGCTTCTCTGTCAAATACTAATCTTTCAACAGTTACCTGGAAATCCAGGTTTTCCTGGATATGTATATCCATCATTTGTTTATTAGTCTTATTCTTTAATATGTAATAACCTTCGGCAGTAAAATCTCTTGCCTCAGGATATATTTCAATCATAAGTTTAGTATCAATAATTTTTGGCTGGGGCAGAAACTGGTATTGTTTCAATTGCTTTTCATAATCAGCCAACATCGTATTTATTTTTTTCGATCTTAAATATTCATTCTTAACGTTTGTATTATAATAAATATAGCATCCTGAAAGTAAAAAAGTAAGAAATGAAACCATAGAGAAAACCACAATTGACTTTTTCACTCTATACCGGCCAACCTTAAGCCTTATTTTAAATAATGCATCAGTTCCTCTTACAGAAAGGAGTACTGCAGTTATAAATAATAATGCGGATAAAGCAAACCAATAAATATTAAACCATGAAAAAGCTTGTACAAAATGCCCAAAGCGGTTCATATCAGAATATGTGCCAAGTCCAAATCTACCATAATGGAATAAACTATGTTCTACGCCCCATAATTGAATAATATTAATTGCAAAAAAGAAGATAATAAATATTGCATAACCAAGAAACTTGTGATTTACAAGTGATTGAATAAAAAATCCAATAATTGTATAAAGTATTAAGAAAAATAATGTTTCTGTAAATAAATGAGTAAAGTAGATTTCCAATTCAAAAATGTAATATCCATTAACTATCTGAAAAATTATTCCGGTTGTAATTAATAATAGAATCAGGCCAATATATATCCATAATAGGGATAAGAATTTACCAATCAGACTCACAAAATCAGGAATTGGCAGGCTATCGTGAATCTGATCTATTTTGATATTGCGTTCCTTCCAGGTTAGTTCACCGGTGAAAAACACAACTATAATAATAAAGAATAATTCAAATTGCCTTATCATGGCCAGCATTTGAGGGGTTGTCGGATAAATTCCTGTACCGGCTCGTTCACCAAAACTTATTGAATTTATGAAAAGCAAAATTATACCTGACGCAACAATGGCGATAAAAGAAAATTCTTTTACTACATTTTTCACATAAAAAAATGAAAGCCCAAGTGTTTGCTTAATATATACCAGCGTTCCGAATTTTGCTTTTAAATCAGGCATAGGGATAACAGGCATTTTAATATTATTCTTTAATACTTTACCATTTTTAATTTTTAACAATGGTTTCCTGATTACCGTAAAACTAAAAGCATAATATGTAACAACAAGTAAAACGAAGGCAAAAGCAGTCCATAATAAACGGTTATATAAAACAATTCCTTGCAGCGGAATTACCTGCATGTTTTTCTCGGCTATAGTCCAGTATTCAGTATAAACTGAAGTAGTATTCAGAGCAAAAGGATCGATTAAAGCTGCAAAAATTTTATTATCCAGGCTTCCTGTAAGACTTTCGGTAAGTAAGTATAATGTTAGCAGAATTATTCCTTGGGTATATACAAACAATATTTTTCTGCTTAAAGTTCCACCTGCAAAGAAAATAGCTGCACTAATAAATAAATTTGATATAATAAATATGAAAAATGGTTGTAAGAAAAAATACAGATTAAAAGGCAATAGATTATCTGCATCCAGCCATGGCATAACACTACCCAGCATAAAGCCAAAAAGCAAACCGGTGAAAACACATACCAATATTATGAATGAGCCAATAAATCTGCCAAACAAATAATCAAATTTTTTAATAGGATTAACAAACATTAACGCTTCCATTTTATGATCAAAATCTCTCAATACCGGCACTCCCATAATAGCAGAAGTGATCATAAAAAATATGACAGATAAAATCATCATCATCATATTAAGCGTAGTTGCAGAATTAATTTTTACCTGGCCTCCTGCTCCACCAATTGTAACAGAATCAGTTGAAATGATTAAAAATGCCAATAAAAATAAAATACCGAAATATATATATGTAGCAGGACGCCTGATCCTGTATTTTAGTTCAAAGCTTATTATTTTCAGTAACATGTTTTTGAGATTATAAATGATAAATTATAAATTACTAATGCATCAGGTTGCTACGAAATAGTTTTATTGAATATTTGTGAGAAATACACATCAGCCAGATCAACTTTTGCCTGTTCAAAATCTAT
>DAOVJU010000476.1 GCA_030632095.1 Chlorobiota bacterium | reverse complement strand
TGGTGCCTTATCCGAAGGGATGATTTGCGCTGAAGATGAGGTTGGTTTAGGGGATTCTCATGATGGAATTATGGTTCTGGAAAAAGAAGCAAAAATTGGCTCTCTTGCAAAAGACTATTTCAATATTGAACATGATTACGTATTTGAGATTGGTTTAACTCCAAATAGAATTGATGGTGCTTCGCACTATGGAGTTGCCAGAGATCTAGCTGCATTCTTAAATTTAGAAAAACCAACAATAGCAACAAAACCATCTGTTGCTAACTTCAAAATTGATAATAATAAGCGATATATAAATGTCGAAATTGCAGATGCTGAAGCCTGTCCCAGGTATTCAGGGCTAACCATAACAGGTATAGAAATAAAAGAATCGCCCGGTTGGCTTAAAAATAAACTTAATGCCATTGGACTGACTCCAATTAATAATGTTGTTGATATAACAAATTTTGTTCTTCATGAAATAGGCCAGCCTTTACATGCATTTGATGCCGACAAGGTCAAAGGTAACCAGGTAATAATTAAAACATTACAGAATGGAACCCTTTTCACAACGCTAGATGAAGAAAAAAGAGAACTAAGTAATGAAGACCTGATGATCTGTAATACTGAAGAAGGAATGTGCATAGCCGGTGTTTTTGGTGGAATTGATTCAGGTGTTACAGAATTAACAAAAAACATATTTCTTGAAAGTGCAAATTTTAATTCTGTATATATAAGAAAAACTTCTAAACGGCATTTATTGTATACGGATTCTGCATTCCGTTTTGAACGAGGAGCAGATCCAAACATTACAGTTTATGCATTAAAAAGAGCAGCTATGCTCATTAAGGAGCTTGCCGGAGGCACTATTTCATCTGAAATTGTTGATGTTTATCCTGAAAAAATAGAAGATTTTCATGTCGAAATTCTATTTAACCATATTGATCGTCTGGTTGGAAAGGCAATACCATTAGAAACTATTAAAAAAATCCTTCATTCCCTCGATATACAAATTGTTGAAGAAAATGATAAGGGAATGTTAGTTCATGTACCAACATATAGAGTTGATGTAAAACGTGAAGCTGATGTTATTGAAGAAATTATGAGAATATACGGATATGACAATATTGAATTCTCAGCAAAGATAAAATCAACGATAAACCACCAGCAAAAACCCGACCTTGATAAATTACAAAATATTATTTCTGACTTGCTTACTGCAAATGGATTTAATGAGATCATGTCAAATTCACTAACTAAATCAAGGTATTATGATAAATTGGAAACTTATAAACCCGAAAAACTTGTAAACATTCAGAATCCGCTCAGTATTGATTTAAATTGTATGCGTCAGAGTTTATTATTTGGTGGTTTAGAAGCTGTTGCATATAATATTAACCGGAAAAATAACAACCTGAAATTATACGAATTTGGTAATTGCTATTTCTATGACAAAAATAATAATTCAGAAAATGCATTAAAGGCTTATTCAGAACATAAAAACTTAGAGTTATTTATATCTGGCCAAAAACACGGATTAAGCTGGACAGGGGAAGCTCAAACAACTAATTTTTTCCAACTTAAAGCATATGTTGAAAATATTTTAACACGGCTGGGGATTGATATAAATTCTCTTGATTATCATAATTGCGAACCTGATCTTTTTGAGGATGGAATATCAATCTTTCTGCAAAAAACTAAAATTGCAAGCCTTGGAATTGTAAACAATGATATTTTAAAGCAATTTGATATTGAACAAACTGTTTATTATGCAGAAATATTATGGGAGAATATTATCAAATTATCAAAAAAACACAAAGTTGAATTTACACCATTGCCAAAATATCCTGAAGTAAAACGTGATTTGTCCATGTTATTGGATAAAAATGTACGTTTTGAAGACATCAAAAACATTGCATATAAAACAGAGAGAAAGCTTTTAAGATCAGTTAACTTATTTGATGTTTATGAAGGTAATAAAATTGAAAAGGATAAAAAATCATATGCTTTAAGTTTTGTATTATTAGATACAAGTAAAACATTAACTGATAAACAAATTGATAAAATAATGAGTAACTTTATCAGGGTTTTTGAAAAAGAACTTGGAGCACAACTTAGATAACAAAAAAAACGATTGAACTTGGCTAAATTTGAACTTATAAAAGGCGACATTACAAAACTTGCTGTTGATGCTATTGTAAATGCTGCAAATAAATCCTTATTAGGAGGTGGTGGAGTTGATGGAGCTATACACTGGGCTGCCGGAAAAAATTTACTGGAAGAATGCAAATTGCTTAACGGCTGTGAGACCGGAGAGGCTAAAATTACAAATGGGTATAAATTACCGGCCAAAAATGTGATTCATACTGTAGGTCCTGTTTGGCGTGGTGGTAGACATAAAGAAGAGCAATTATTAGCAAATTGCTATGTAAATTGCCTTGAACTGGCAACTAAAAATAAAATAAAGACTATAGCTTTTCCTAATATTAGTACTGGAATTTATGGTTTTCCTAAGAAAAAAGCAGCGAATATTGCCAAAGAAACAATTGATAAGTTTGTAATTAAAAATAAAAAAATAAAAAAGATTATTTTATGTGTTTTTGATGATGAGAATCACGAGATATACAAGAACTTATTTATTAATTCTTAGTTTTATCCCTCCAGTCAATAAAGTAAGTACAACTATCTGAACCTTTTAACCGTGTTGGCTTAGTATTATCTAAAGACACATCAATAGTAATAGCACCTTCAGGTTTAAATTTCCGGGCCATTGCTGTAATAATACCACGGTCAAAATGACTGGGATATGTATTCTTGCATTCCATTAAAGCAATTTTTTCTTTATAACTATATTTAACCAATTTATAGTATCCTATTTCTCCACCGCGATGATTCATATGGTATGCCACATTAATTGAATTCAATGCCTTTTCAAGGCTGTCTATTTCAGCAGGGAAATTTGCATTTTCGGGAATTGCTTTACCTATTACGAGCAAAGTTTTATCACCTAATTTCTCTTTAATATCTTTAAACACGTTTAGCCAGTTTTGTTGTGAATACCAGTTACCGGATTTTATATTATCTAATCCATTCTTTTTAAATAACTGATGCGCTATAGCTTCAAAACCTGCCATAGCATTCACTATAGAAACCACTGTTTCACCATTAACTTCAACATTTGGGGCAAAAGCAATAAAACTGGCCATTGAAAAAATGATTATATTCTAAGTAGTTAATCCTGAAAAACCCCCAAGATTTTCATCTATTGATACGCAAGATTTTTCGAAGACCAAATTAACCTTATAACAAATATGACCAAATTTTTCGCTTCAGCTTTTAACCGCCGAAGCATCTTCATCATATTAAATCC
>DAOVJU010000479.1 GCA_030632095.1 Chlorobiota bacterium | reverse complement strand
GTCAGGAAGTTATGAACCAATAGCTGCAAAATGGGTTAATAATAATCTTTTTATTCCATCTAAAGTAAATTTAGGTAAATGTTCTATTATTTCAGCCAGGTAATTATCTATTAAATGTGGATGTAACATTGCAATATTATCCCAAACCCAGGCTGCCATTACTGATATTTTATATTCATTTCTTATTATGATTTGCCATAATTGATGAAAATACTGTTCATTATCAGACAATGACCTGGCAATATAATCAACATTTGTTTTTGATATATCTGATATTAATTGTTCTTCAAGTTTGTTCATCAGGTATTACAATCAATTTTAATTAGTAACTGAAATATTCATTTTTTGAAATTAATGAATATTTAGTTTATTTTAATATCACATCCGAAACTCAAGATATGTTTTGAAAACAAAAAAAGTAATAATATTTATTGATTTAGTGATATTCCTTTTCTTTGTTGCATTATTCACTGTATTTGGCAACAATGCATTATTATTTCCAGCTATTAATTCGATACATGCATCTGCCGGAAATGATACCCTTAGGTCTGGTGGGAATGCTTATTCCGGTATATTTGATTCCGATGAACTAATCGATATAACTATATTAACTGATATTTATGCACTCAGGAAAGATATAGGAGAAAATCGTGAATATCATAATGCTTTGCTCATTTATAAAGCTTTCGATACAGTTGATGTAATTACTGAAGCTAAGATTAAAACAAGGGGCAGGTTAAGAAGAAGTAAAGAGGTATGTAATTTTCCACCACTTAAGGTTAAAATAAAAACTATAGAATCAATAGGTACAATTTTTAATGGAAACGAAGAGTTTAAGATTGTAACGCATTGTCAGACAAGTAAAGATTTTTATCAGCAGTACTTATTACTGGAATACGTCATATATAAAATGTACCAGGTAATTTCCAGGGAATCATTCAACGTGAGATTAGCGCGCATTACTTATTCTGATTTCAATAGTAAAGTTGATGATATTGTAAAATTTGCATTTATACTTGAAGATGATGAAATGCTGGCGTCACGGTTAAATGGAAAAATTCTGGAAGTTGAAAATATACATCCGAATTATACTGCACCAAGTAAGATGAACAGACTGGCATTATTTCAATATATGGTTGGTAATACCGATTGGTCAGTTAAGGTATTACATAATATTAAATTACTTTTTATTAAAAACAGTGCACCTATACCAATTCCATATGATTTTGATTATGCAGGACTTGTAAATGCTAACTATGCAGTACCTGCTGATGAAATAAGCATTCAGTCGGTTCGTGAAAGGTATTACAATGGATATTGCAGAAGTGCTGAAGATCTTGAAGAAAACCTTCAGGTATTTCGTGACAATGAACAGAAAATAATGGATTTAATAATAATGAACGAATACCTTACCAATAAGGTCAGAGAGCGCAATGAGAAATATATAAAAGAGTTTTTTGAAATTATTAATGATCCTAAGAAAATTAAACAGAATTTTATTAATAACTGTAGAACTAATTAATCTTTCAATTCCTCTTCATCATTATCCGGAATAACTTCAAGAATTTTCGATTTCTGCATTTTAAGCGAATTATTACCAGGTTTTATTATTAATAATGTATTTATTGTCGATAATGCAGAATCAACTTTTTCATTTCTTATAAGATAATCTGTGTAGTCAATACCATAATTAATAAATATAATCTCAGAGTTTAAAATTGAATTTACACCCGCATTGCTCTTTAAATTTTTTAAAGCCAAAGTTATATCTTTATTGGCTTCAGCAGGGTTATTATTCATTGAATTACAAATGCCTTTTGCAAATAAAACATGATTATCTTCTTTAAGTTTAAGTAGTTGCTTAAAATTTGCAGAAGCTTTAATGTATTTGCCGCTTTCATATTCTTCCTGAATAGTTTCAAGATATGACTTTATAAGTTTATTAAAGAATTCAGTACTCATATTAGTATAAATTCCTTTTTTATCTTTTTGAACGAACTTAATTGCATATTTAATTGCGTTTTTTAAAGCCTTCGTATAATATTCCTGGATATCCGGGTCTTCACTTAATGAAAGTTCATAATAGCTTTTAGAGAGATATAAATATGGTATCGGTTCTCTTTTTGTTTTCTCATTGTATATGTATTTTTCTGATTTCATCAGGCAAGCTTCATATTTTCGCTCAATATAGAGTTTTTTCAACTTCTCAAACTCATCTGTTTGTTGTGCATAGCTATTAAAAACAGTACAACAAAATGTCAATAATAATGTGTATAAAATGAACTTTTTCATGATAGAATATTTATGGTTTATTATTTATTGTTTTTTTTAAACATTCTTGTTTGCAGCTAACTGAACTTGTAAAATACAAAAGAAATAATGCTTTGCCAAAATTTTAAATAGAAGTTATTAACAAAATAGTTGAAATGATTTTATTAAGTAAAAATTATTTGAGTTCCCACTCCACCTGCCATTTCATAAAACTCACCAATAGTGATAATGTCAACAACATCATCATAAAGGTCTTCCTTCTTTAATTTGAACATATCGCACGCAAGCTTACAAGCGTATATTTCTCCACCACCAGCAGTTATCATCTCCATGAATTCGTCAACTTTGGGAATATCAAGTGCTTCCATCTGACTTTTCATCATTGCCGAAACTCCAGCTTCAACACCTGGAATTGCTCCTAATAAAGTTGGAAAGGGAAGTCCTCCAGGCATTCTCATTGCAGGATTACCAACAGTTCCTGTTTTTAATTTCATCATTTGCTTTTTGGTAATAGCATCTAAGCCAAAAAAGGTAAAGAATAGTTTAGCTTCCATTCCTTCCATAACTGCGCCATTGGTCATTACCAACGCTGCATATACGTCTTCAATTGTTCCTTTTGCACAAATTATGCAAACTTTTTTCAAGGGATGTTCTTTATCGTGTGCCATTTTATTTTGTTTTTAATTAATATTTATTTTATAAAATTCTTGATTATCAGGCATTGGTCATTTGGATTCAATTAGATATTATTAAATAAATTACATTTCATATATCCTATACCTAGCACCCAATACCCAATACCCAATACCTAATACCCAATACCCAATACCCAATACCCAATTTACTATACACAACTTGATGGTTTAGGAATTCCAGCTATTCTGGTTGATTTTTTTAGTGGTCCTCCGGGAAATAATTGATAAAATTCTTTGATATCACAAATACCAGATTTACCAACTGATCTGATTGTTAAAGATTCGCCTTTTTCAACTTTTCCTCTTAAAAAATCAAAAATTGAAAAGTGTTTATCGCTAAGTTCAAT
>DAOVJU010000488.1 GCA_030632095.1 Chlorobiota bacterium | reverse complement strand
CAAATTGTCTTTGATGGTGAAAATAGTTAATATAGCCGCAATCAAAATCGTTATAATAATTATAAAAATTATTATCATAAGAAATGGGTATTTGAAATGGAGTAAAAGTATTACCTGCCATAGCAGTTGTAATTGAAGTATCTGCTCCCTGGTATTCGGCAATTCCCAAATATCTGCTTTCAATAAAATTACTATCGGGGACAACAAAAATATCATTTACATTATTATTTAATTCATTACATTTAATACAAAGCCCGCTTTCTTCTCCCCTGTTTATACCTGCTGCTACAATACCATAAGATAAGTTATGTAGAAAGTTATTATATATTTCGTTGGCATCCTGCCCTGAGTTTTTTACATAAATTCCGAATGCTTTACTTTGTGAAAAGCCACTAGGACTTCTCTTTTCATAAAATGTATTGTTTTCAATATGATAACCGCTACAATTGTCAAGGTATAATCCATAAGTATTTACAGCAATATTATTTTGATTTTTTTGCGGAGGAAGTTGTGTACCGCAATATAGTCTGTTTGAAATTATCTCGGATTGTATATAGCCGGATAAATAAATACCCCCTGTATTTTGAGTAAATATTGCTTCTTTTATCCTAATAATTCTGGTATCACCATTATTAAACGCCCTTATACCATATTTAAGATTAATGAACCTGCATGAGTCATCAGCAATACATGGTTGAACATTAGGATCAGTACATAGAGGTAATATACTGAATGAAGCATCATAACAAAGAATACCGGTACCATTTTCACCTGTAGTTAATCCAAAGTAAGGATCAATAAATTTAAAATCGCATCCGTAAAAGTTTATGCCTTTTACATTACGTAAAATTATATGCGTATCATATTCAATATATTGGTTCTCGTTAAGATCGGTGAAAAACTCACAGTTGTAGAAATGGCTTAAATTAGACATTTCAGTTCCGGGTGAAAAGGGATGCATGTTTTGATAAGGCCTGAATTCCACATCAATTTTATTATTAAGAAAAATTGCATCTTTAGCCTGAACGATACCGCCTTCATAGCCATCAATAATATTACCGTTATAACTCTTTTTACCCGTAAATACTGCAGTTTGAGCAAATTCAATTTTCCCGTTATTTTCAATTTTTAAATATCCTTGTAAAGAAGTGAAATTTTGAGTTGTATCAGGATTCCCCCATACTTCAACTCCCATCCAATTATCATCACAGGCTTTAGTTAATATACCACCATCTACCATTAGTTTAGATCCTGGTTTTACTATTATTCTTGTACCTTCAATAAACCCGGCAATATTTTTAATTGTCAGTTGACTATTGTTGTCAATAATTACATCTTTTGCAAGATAAATCGGGTCTGTCCATGTTGTATCATTTATAATAATTAAAGGAATGCTATCATAATTAAATAAACAAGAGCAGTAAAAATTTTCATCATAGGGTCCAAGAAAAGGATTAGAATCATCACAATCTTGTTGATCCGGGCAATTACATCCAGCTGGCTTGGAGCCAATTCCCCAGAAACAATATCCATCTCCATCTTCATCAAGACACTGAACTTCTAAAGTGTCCGGCATTTGAGCATAAACAGGTGTTATTATATATCTTGGATTACTTTCGATAGGAATATCTAAATAACAAAATCCATTTTCTTCACATCCCCAATTAAGTCCAAGTGAATTTTTGCAAATCCATATTGTAGTACTATCTATTGGGTCAACTAAATAACCACATATAATTACAGCATGTGATTGTGTCATACTTACTTGATACCACCAAGCTAAAGGCCCTTTAGAAATCAATATTTTTTTTACAGTATCATCTCCATAATAAGCTGAAACAGAACTTTTATTATATATTGATATCAAGGTGTCTATAGATTGACAAAGTATATTACATGAATCATCATGTGCAAAATATGGTAAACAATACTCGGTAATAACTCCATTTTCTTTAACATAATCAAGTGATTTTGATGGAACACCTCCAAAGCAACCTTGGTTATTTGTATCACATACTAATTCTTGTTCGGATAAATTTAAATCAATATGCTGGTTAAAATAAAGATTCGTGACTGCCTCTACTTCGCCAATAACAGTAAATGCATAACAACTCCCACAATTTTGTGGTACACTTTGGTTTTTAACAGAAGTTAACCATCCTGTTCCCAATGTATCACCGTCAAAATATGGTGATCCTTCCCTATTTGCCCCATGACGATTTCTCCAATCAAAATATTTAATTAATAATGAAGTATCTTTTTCATAGTTTTTATAGCCTAATAACTCAAATATTCCTCCAGAGTAATAATCAAATCCACGTAAATTATAATTTTCACCAAATAGACTTTTTTTATTTTTATAAAACAATTCAACAATATTATTATCAGCTGCTACCCATCTCATTCCATAATTTTGAATGTTTAAATTAATGGTATCTATCTTGCTGAAATCTATTGTCCTTTTTGCATCATATTGCAACTGCACTATGTTCTCTTGAAAATCTCCAAAACAGTTTAGTTCATCAAAATAAAATGATGCATTAATTACCTCTATCCTCACTGAGTATGGTAACAATTGATTCAAGTAACATGTTTCATCACATACGTCTTCAACTGAAAAATTATTTTCTGTAACAATTAACGGATATGCTTCGTAAATAATAAACTCTTGTCCGTATTCATCAGAAAAAATAACTCGTAATAAACTTGTGTCGCTGTTAAGCTGGACGTTTCCACTTAATTTTAATCCGTAAACAGTATCGTTAGCCGAAAAAGGAAAGATTTCCGCATCGGTTGTAAAAGTGCTGTCAATTTGTATTGTTTGACATTTTAATGTGGTAATAAATCCTGTTAAAATTACTAACATAAATAAACTCAATGTTTTAAAAAGTAGATTTTTGTTTTTCATGATTTTTTTGTTTTTTGGTTAATAATTTGTTTTAAAATAAACATTAATTTTAATCTTCATTATCTATTAATTCCAAAATCAACAAAAAGGTAACCATGTTTTTCAAAAAAAAGTTATTAACAACGTATAACTTAGCGTAGTGTAGCTACAAACAAATTAGCTTAAGTGAAAGCAGTCTTCAGTCGGCAGTCGGCAGTCGGCAGTCGGCAGTTGATATGTTACAAATAAAGAAATAATTATTAATTAATCCAAACATATGGCAACGGGATTCAGAAACTTAATAGTTTATAAAAAAGCATTTACGCTTGCAATGGACATTTT
>DAOVJU010000495.1 GCA_030632095.1 Chlorobiota bacterium | reverse complement strand
TATGGAACTTATTCTTGATACATTAAAATATGACAACGGTGATATTATTAAGTTTTATGATGGATTAGAGCCAAGAATATCAATTGCCTATTTATTTAATAGTAAAAATTCATTAAAATTTTCATATTCTCGTACTAAACAATATTTATTGCTTATGAGTAATTCTTCTGTTGGTTTACCAACTGATGTGTGGTTGCCGGCAAATAAATATATAGAACCAATGACTTCCGCCCAGTTTGCTTTGGGTTATTTTAACAGTATATGTAATAATTCTCTGGAAACATCCATTGAACTTTACTATCGCGAAATTCAAAATGTGATCGATTTTAAAGACAATGCCAATTTGTTTCTAAATAATCAAATTGAAACTCAGATTCGGTCAGGCAATAGAAATGCTTATGGCATGGAATTTATGGTTCAGAAAAATAATGGGAAATTAACTGGTTGGTTGAGTTATACTCTATCAAAAGCTTTGCAAAAAATTGAAGATGTAAACAATAATAGCTGGTATCATCCAACATTTGATAAACTCCATAATATTTCATTAGTTGCAAGCTATCAAATATCAAAAAGATGGCATATATCTACAACTTTTAAATATTCTTCAGGAGGTTATGCTACTGTTCCTAAAGAAACCTATTATTTTAATGGTGTTCCATTTGTACAATATACTGAACGTAATGGTTATAAATTGCCTGATTATCATCGCTTAGATTTGGCTTTTAATTATAAAGGCAAAAAGAATGAACATAAAAAATGGCAAGGAGAATGGAACTTTGGAGTTTATAATTTATATAACCGTAAAAATATTTTTAGTTTGTTTACAGAACTTGATTCAGAATTTCAGTTACAAACAAGTAAATTGTATTTATTTGGTATAGTACCATTTGTAAGTTATAACTTTAATTTGCAGTAAAAATATGAAAATAAAGAATATTCAAATAATTTTATTATTTATAATTTTGTCAATAAGTGCTTGCGTTGAAGATTATGATTTAGGATTCAATAATGATGATTATTCTGTTGTAATTAATGGTTTAATAACAAATGAAGATGGTCCGTATTACATTAGATTGACAAAAAGTAGTCCTGATTTTACTTTTAGTGAATCTGAATATTATTTTATTGATGGTGCTGAACCCATTAAAGATGCACTAATTATTATTTTAGATAATACTGGAACTGTTGACACATTAATACCCTCTTCACGAACAGTAACTAATTATCATTATCAATATGATTCTATAGGTAATATTATAGATTCAACAGCTTATGAAGAATTATATCCCCAAAGTTCTGATTTTGGTTACTACCAGACAACAAAATTACAGGGAATAGTTGGAAATACATATTACCTACATGTAAATTGTGAAAATAATGAATTTGAAGCAGAATGTTACATGCCTGATCTCCCCGAAATTGATTCTATGAAGGTTAAAGAAATAATTGTAAAAGAAGCCGATGGTACAACTGGTTGGGTTCCTATCGTTTATTTTAACGAACCGCAAAATGAAAAAAATTATTATCTTTTTAATATTGGTACTTGCAATTCTTGTTGGACATTTTCAATTGTTGACGATAGACTTCTTGAAGCATATGTAAATGGATTAAATGTGGATGATGGAGAACATCCCGATTGGTGGCGGGTAAACTATCCATATGGTTCCGTATTTGGGGAAATTACAGTTACAATGGCATCACTTACAGAGGAAAGCTTTAATTATTATAGGGGTTTAATTAATCAATTTAATAACGATGGAGGCGTATATAGCCCATCCCCAACTTCCACTAAAACAAATATCAGTAATGGGGGACTAGGATTTTTTAGGGCGTCTGCAGTAAATAGAATAACAAAAGAATATGGGATAGTTCCTTAATAATTTATTTTTTTGCTCTATTTAATTTCCAATTCTTTTAAAAGTAAATTCTCAATTTCTTCAAAAGAAGCTGAGTTAAATATCGTTTTATTATTAATTATTATTGTTGGTGTAGCGTATATTCCTTTTGAGTGTATATTTCTGAAATTATTCTCAATATTAGAAACAATCGTTGAATCTTTAAAATCTAATCTGAATTGATACAAGTTTAATTCCATTTTCTTTGCAATATTTATTATTTCTGTTGTATCCGGATAATTGGTTAATTCAAATAATGAATCATGCATTTTCCAGAACTTACCTTGCCGTGAAGCACATTCACATGCAATAGCAGATATACTAACATAAGATGAAAAATGAGAAAACCCAAATTTTACTTTGTCTTTATATTTGGCATACAAATTTTTGTAAACAGGAAAATTATCTTTACATGAACTACATTCCAAATCAGATATTTCTAACATTGTCACTTTTGAGTTTAAATTTCCTCTATAATGTGTTGAAATATTCTCAAAAGAAAAAAATGGAGATTGAGGAGGGGTTAAATTAATTTTTATATCATAAACTAATTTTAGAGAATCAGCCAATCGTTTTTTTAAATAATTTTTATACTCCTTATGTAATAGTTTTTCACCTTCAGGGCTGTTTATATTTACAAACCTCAGGGTTCTTTTTAATTCTATAATTCCATTCTCTAATTTATTCTTCTTAATAAAAGAAGATAATAATTTAGTTGTTGATAAAAATCAGGAAGTTAACATTTAAAGAAAAATCGTGATTGATTTGGTTTCCAATTTCAGGTTGAAATTGTTTAACAATTATTTCTATTCTTGAAAACATAGATTTGAAATCAATCGCAATATTTTTTGATATTGGTAAAGAATATCCGACTCCAATACCTGTATTTAAGACTTTGTACTTTTCCATATCTTTCCGGATTGTAATTTTAACAGCACCTTCTCCAAAAAAGTTTCGATAAAAATAATTTCTGTAATATATACAAGGTGAAGTTCTATACTCAGGCTCGTTTTCTCCAAATTTTTCATTATTATATGTCACATGAAATCCGAATAAATTCTTATCCAGAATAAAATATCCCACATTGAAATACAGGTCGAAATAATGTTTATTAAAAATTTCAAACATATTGTCTTGACTGTACTGAGTATTTCGGAGTAAAGTGTACAATGGAATCCGGGATATAGTGTACAATCCATTCCGGAGTATAGTGTACAACTTTTTTTGGGCGTATTTTTCTATTTTTCTTAAAATGGCGGGCAGCGGAAGCGCTTATTTAAGGTGCCAATCCGTC
>DAOVJU010000447.1 GCA_030632095.1 Chlorobiota bacterium | reverse complement strand
TATAATGCAGGAGTACTCTGGAGAGATGAATATGGATATCATTTTGAATATGAGGATGAATTCATATCAAATGAAAACACCTTTCCTATATCGGTGAATATGCCGAAATCTCAAAAAAGATTTAACTCAGATAGATTATTTGCAAATTTTCAATCAATATTGAGTGAAGGATTCAATAGAGAATTACAATGCAAGGCATTAGGTATTGATACCAATGATGATTGGAGTCTGCTAATATATACGTGCGAAAAAGACACAATAGGTGCAATTACAATTGAAATAATAGAAGAATAATGGCTAATTGTAACGGATGTTTAAAGGAGAATATTGATGGTTTTTGCTCAGCGTGTGAAACCAAATTATTTGACAGGTCTAAAGTTCCCAGCCAACTTGAATTTAATTGGAATGATATTCAAGATAGAATTATGGGACAGCCTGCTGGATTTAGTATTTCAGGAATACAACCTAAAGGGTTTATTGGAAGAGATAAAAATAATCTTTTAGCACCAAATAGAGATATTGAATCAATGTACATTGTCAAGCCATTTTTGGATTCAAGGAGAACTTTATACAATGATTCTCCATCTAATGAACATTTGACTATGAATATGGCTGACCAATTGTTCAATATCTCAACAGCAAAATGTGCGTTAATGAAATTCGATAACGGGGACCCAGCTTACCTTACAAGAAGATTTGATAGGGATAAAGAAGGCAATGTACTGGGTCAGGAAGATTTTGTCTCTATATTAAATGCTACTCCAGGCACAAACGATCATGGACTTTATAAGTATAATTCGTTCACTTACGAAGATGTTGGAAATCGACTTAATCCTGCTGACCAGATAAGTTTCATTAGAATCCTTATTTTCAATTTCCTCACAGGCAATGGAGACGTTCACTTAAAAAACCTTTCTCTTTTGGAATCAGCTGATGGTGATATGTTATTGTCCCCTTCATATGATTTGATGAACACAAAACTTCACATCAATGACCCGAAAATAGCAATGAACTTGTTCAAGGAAATGGAGAGAACAAAACAAAATTTGCTAACTGCCACATACGATTATAAAATTGGTGATTTCCTTGAATTAGGAAAAAGAATAGGAGTAAGAGATAGGATATTATTCCCAATAGAAAAAGAATTTCGTGCAGCTAAATCGGATATGCTTTTGCTAGTTGATAAATCATTTCTTTCTGATGCTGGAAAGCTAAAGTATAAGGAAGTGGTGGAGTTACACCATGGCCTATTATTCAATCTTTGACAAAACTCTATGTAATATTTCGAAATTGCACTACACAATAAAGGCTATACTCAATAAGGGTTTCGGAGCAAAATTGAATAGGAATGCAAGAAATAAAAATTTAGTATTTTTCTTTAAATTCCCCCGAAGTATTTGCGAAAAAACCATTCCATGGATATAATTAACAGTAACAGAAAAAATATCCACTTCATGTTAACCATTTCAATATAATTGTTGTCAATGTACCATGAGGACTTAATTTTAGTATTTGCTACTAAACTTGATTTAAGCTCATCTATTTCGTCAATTGTAAAAAACTTGGCTTTTGTATATTTTGAAATTAGCTTTAATAACCGGATGTTGGCACCGGTATTTTGATACTCAACATTTACAGCTTTGACTACAAAATATCCTGTTTTCTCAAATTTTTCTTCACCAAAAAATGCTGTGCTTTTGTAGTTATAGTTTCCTGGCTTGAAAAAACCGGCATCCAGCTTATAATGGTATAAAGAAGAAATAAAATTATAAGGATATTCGTTTCTGTTCTGATCAGTTACTATTAAATCGACCCTGGCATTATTTACTAATTCAAAACTTTTATTGTATACTTCAGCCGTAATTTTTACCGGTTCATTTTCAGTGAAACTTTTATTTACTTTAATAAAAAACCGTTCTTTTTTAACATTTAGTGAAAGATATTGTATGATTTGGTTAATAATTTCATTAAAAACTATATTTGAATTATTCAATTTGTAATCATATATTTTCCATCTCCAGATGCCTTCTCCATAAACAATACCTGTTTTTTGTTCATTAAAAGTGTTAAATGCAATTAAGGGCCCTTGAGTACTTATATTTCTAATTTTTTGAAAAAATAAAACCTCAGATGCTTTAGATATGTCAGCATCAACTAATGGACACAATAATGGAGGCAATTCGGGTGATAATTCAAGCATTTCGCCGGAAACATTAAATGCATTAAAATTTTTATTATACTCAGGATATATCTCTTCAAAATCGGATACTTTATTTGATGATAACTTCAGGCCGGAATACTGATTCAGTAAAGGAAGTGTTGTTTTTTGACCAATAATGAAAAGCAAAGGGGTTTTAAGCATATTTGCCTGGTTAATTATATCTTTAATATTATGTATCCGTGTCGGTAATTGATGGATTATCAATAGATTATAATCAGATAATTCCGGTAAATTATTATTTACATTTACTTCTTTTACTTCTATATTTTTGTTGGATTTTAAAGCTCCTGAAATTGCACTGATATCAGGATGCGGTGAACCGGAAATAATTAATATTTTCTTTTTTGAATCAATGACTTCAATAAAAACATCTCTTCTGTTATTCTTTAAATTTTGTTCATTTTTAACCGGTTGAATTCTGATTTCATATTTTTGTAATCCCGGTTTAGTTGCCCTGATGAATAATTCTTTTTCAAAATACTCATTGTTTTTAGAAACCATAAACTCGTCTTTTTCAATGACTTTGTTTTCATATATTATTTCGAGCTTTATTGTACTATTCAATAGTTTATTAGCCTGAAAACCAATCCTTAAAGGGAAATTATCATCTAAATAAGCAATATCGTTTGATTCAATATCCCGTATTGCAATATCAGGTTTACTCACTGAATCACCAATTGCAATAGTATAAATGGGGATATTTAAGTTATTTAGCAAGTAAACCGGATTGTTCCCATTATTATAATTTCCATCCGACAAAAGAACTATTGCACCCAGGTTCCGGTTATAGTATCTATCTTTAACTTCTTCGAGCATAGAAGATATATCCGTATATTTATCTTTGTAGCTGGGTAAATTACCTTCCCTTAAATATTCTCCAAATAAATAATTCTTTAATTCAAATTCCGAAGATAAGCCCGCTTGCAATTTATAAATTTCAGGAAGTAATTCATGGTTAAGATAATTTGTATCTATTTGCAATACAATTGATTCACTATTATCTATTGCAAATACAATTGTTGGTTTCTCTTTATTTCTTACCCATGTATTAATAAGAGGAGAAAGAAGTAAAAATGATAGTATAGAAACAATTACAAATCTTAAAATAAAAAGAAAATTCTTATAAAAACGATTTAATTCTTCAAACCTGTTGTCGCGATAGTATAATAAAAATGCATATATAAAACCTGTAACCAAACATAATGGATATAACCAGGGAGAATATTCAGTTATTAGTTTTAGGTTCATATATTATAAAAAATTGTTTATTTGGAAAATGAATAGTTCTATGGAAAAATGGAATATCAATAATAAGCTCCAATTTTTAAAATAGTAAATATCAAACAGTTTGGAGTTTTGATGTTTGGGCTTTGGAATTTATTTGTTATTTGTTTATTGAGATTTGGAATTTTCTTATAATCACTAAGTAGAGTCTGTCTCTAAAGTCAAGTGTTTGGTTCAGAAAGTTCGCTATC
>DAOVJU010000306.1 GCA_030632095.1 Chlorobiota bacterium | reverse complement strand
TTTTAATACGGACATTGTACTGCCCGGGAATTCCGCTCATTGTATTAATGAACATATTGCTTACCTTTTGCAAATCTTCTTCATGGATAATAGGTGCAAAGGATTTACCTTCCCAGTTTTTAAGTGTATACCCGGTAATTTCCTCTGAACGTTTATTAAAAAAAGTAAAATTTCCCTCTTTATCCAGCATCCATATCATATCGTTTGATTGTTCAATCATAGTACGATATTGTTCTCCTGATTGCTTTAATAAAACTTCAGCTTTCTTGCGCTCTGTCATATTTATTATTGAAACTAAAACCATTGAATAGCTTGTTTCATATCCGGGAACAACCGACCATTTAAGTTTAATATCGATATTTTCTCCCGTGAGTGTCCGGTTTACCGTTTCCAATTCAAAGTTTTTTGCTCCTTCAAACAAAGCAATAAAGGCATCTTTAAAATCATTATAAGATTCCGGCACAAATATTTTATCAAAGTTTTTTACCAGTTCTTCTTTTGTCTCTGATTTAAAAAGTTTAAGTGTGGCTTCATTAACATCTATGATCTTCACAAGTGAAACACACTTATACAAGATGTCAGGGTTTTCGTTTAATATTGTCCGAATGTTTCCCCCCGTTTTATTCACTATCTCGTCCAGATAGTTTTTAACGTCTGAGAGATCTTCTTCCAAAATAGAATCAGGTGAATTCTCAAAAATGCTTTGATATCGTTTTTTACTTTCTTCAAGTGCCATTTTAAAACCTACTGTAAGTTGTCTTTGGTAATTAATTTGCTATTAATAAAGGTAATTATTTTCAGGGTGTATGTCCAGTTTTTATTTATGTTTCTTCTTTCTTGTTTCCTGAAACCTTATTTAGCCTGAAACCTAAAGGGACTTATCTCGCCTTTATTAATCATTTTAAAACCACCAACAGAGTTTTCAACCTCTGTCGGGGTTTTTATCACAACCCTGTCAGCGGCTTTATGCCCTGACAGTGGTTTGCTTTATTTATACAAAAGCAAAGCGAACTCTGAGCGAAGCGATCACGCAAGTAATTGAATGAATGTGTGATGGATAGTGGGAAGCAAAGCGAGCCCCAAAGCCCGCTTTTTTATAAACTTAATTATCCTTTTTTGTATAAATAAACTCAAAATAATGTAAAAGTAAGACGTATTAATATCTTCCTGTCATGCAAAGCATTTCGGTTTTCATATTGATTCCTCTCTTCTTCCGACCAGTTTTTTGCGTCGTCATCATACAATCCGAAATATGCTTTGCCTCCATCCCATATAGGATATTCAAGGTGTTCTGTGTCAAAAATATTGAACCCGGTAATAGCAAACTGTAATTCGCCTTTTTTAAACTGGTAACGATAGGCAAGATTCATATCAATTGTAGAGTACGGATCAATTTTCATAAAATAATATTCATCTCCATACAAATTTCCAAGTTGAGCTTCTTTCTCTCCAACATAGTGCATATTAATACTACCAAAAAGTCCAAATTTAAATTTGTATTGCAAGCCAATATTTCTTTTTATTTCTGGTACACTTAATTTCTCAGAAATTGTATCAGTTTCATATTTTAGTTTTTGATAAGAAGTGTTTGCATAAGCATGGAGGTAATTTGCAATGATGCACCTAATTTCTACTTCTCCTCCTGTTACAGATAGTTCCCGTGTGTTTTCGTAAACATAGCCCCTGTCAAAATATAAATAAGGTACTTCTTCTACAAATATTATAATGTCTTTTACATTATTTCTGAATAAATTTATTCTTGAGGAAAAATGTTTACTGAATATAGCCTGATAATCAAAATTATATGAAACAATTTTCTCTGGTTTACTTATTCCATTGGGTTTTTGCAATAATCCTGCTACAATTATAGTTGAATCCATGCTAAAATAATAGTAATTTTCAAGAAATGAAGGCTTTCTGAAAGAAGAACCTATTCCAAAACGGAAAATATGTTTTTCTGTTGGTGTAAAAATACAGGATATCCTGGGTGAAAATATTCCGTTTAATGCAGTATGTTTATCATATCTTAATCCAAACGTTATATTTATTTTAGAGACTGGTTTTAATTCGTCTTGTAAGTAAAATCCATATAGGTTGTCTTTTCTTATTTCAGTAATATCAGGCGATTCAGAATATGCATTCTCCCCGAAAATACCTGCCACCAGGTAGTTTTTAGTACCCAAAGGCCCGGAATACTGCACTTCACTATCATATCTCTTAGATACAGAGGGCATAACATTTCCTTCATCTTTCCAGTAAACAGATGATAAATGAAATTTTATCTCAGAATTTTCTGAAAACTGATAATAATATCTTATCATCTGGTGCCAGTTTTTTGTTGAAAAATGTGTATTAAGTATTTTTTGTTGCGAGCTTTGCAAATTAGGCGTGGCAATATCTCCGAAATTTACTCCTTCAGATAGAATTAACCCGGTTTTTTTGGAAAAGGGATATTCCATTTTTAATGTTATCTTGTAAAGTTCACTCCAGTCTTTTAATTTTGCAGAATATCCCTTATAAGTCAAAACTTCTTCTTCTACTTTAGTAGAATCACGGTTTCCCCATCCTTCAGTTTTTGCTATTCCCGTGTTAAACATAAATCTTAGTTTGCCTGCATTGCCTGCATAACGTAAATGGTATTCCTGGGTTTGTTTTTCACCAATCCTGCCTTCAAGCCTTAAACCCCTAATTTTTTCAACAGGCTTAGTAATAATGTTTATCATTCCGCTAAATGAATTAGCGCCATAAAGTGCTGATAAAGGGGATGTTATCACTTCAATCCTTTCAATGTCTTCAAGTAATACAGGTATTTCTTTCCATCTGACCGAGCCTGAATAATCATTATTTAAACGTTGTCCATCCAGAAGGACCAGGAATTTAGAATTTTGAAAAACATTTAATCCTCTTCCGCCTACATCAATGTTGTTGTCCCAGGCTGCCATAACATCCAAACCCGCTATACTCCTTAAAAGGTCAGGAATGCAGGTTGCTCCTGAAAATTCAATGTCATTGGCAGTGATAACCGTTATTGTTGCAGATGCTTCACTTAGTTTTTGCTCTTTTTTTGCTGCCGAAATAACTTGAATGTCTTTTAATTCATCAAAAGACATTTTCAAAAGGTCTTCAAATCTTTTTTCAGTAATTGTATCGCTTACTTCCTGTGCAGAAACAGATATAATTAAAATGTTTGATATAATTATATTTAATATTGTTACAAAGTATCTTGTTTTGTTATACATTTTATTTTTCAACGTAAATATTAAAAAATACTGCCGTGAAACTTCAGAAGTTCTACAACATTATCTGAAAAATTTTGAGCACTTATAGTTTGTGTATCGCCAAATGAAGCCTGGAAATATGCCGCCTGGCATAATATTATTTTTCCGTCACCATGTATGTATTCTGCTGCAATCCAGTATGCTTGTGGGTCTAATGGATTTCCCTCTCTGTCTGTTTCAGGGTTATTGCTGTTCTGACGTTCTGTTGAAGGAGTGGCAATTATACCGTTCCATTGATCTGTCTTTTTAATTGCATCGAAAACAATTGTACTTTTTAGTTCACTCTGACCGGGTTCGCTATATTCCCAGCCTGTCAGGTCATTGTTATCTAAATTATTTACCAATAAATGAGCAGTATCAAGTATTTCTCCTGTCTCAAAATCATTTCCCAGTTCTTCATCAACTAATGTTAAAGAAACAGGAAAGAAATTTTTATTCCATCCGGCATCGTTCTGTTGAAAAAAGAACAGTGTGCCGCCATTTTCAACAAAACCAAGGAGTTTGGTTTTTTGACCTACAAATTCATCGGGGTAATCTACTATTTTGGAAGCATCATAGCCCAATGCTACAGTCTTATATGCTGATAAATCAGTAGATGCTAATTCTCCTGTAATATCATCAAATAACAACTTTTTCCCTGTCAGAAATATGTTTGCACGATATGATAATTCATAATCAAGCAAAGCCATTTTAATGTCAGTTGTACCTGTTTGGGCATTAATAATTATTTCTGTTGTTACTGTGTCCGCTATAATATCTCCGATTTCCTGAGAAGCACTTGAAAAGCCGGATTTATAAATTGTAAGTTTGTAAATGATTACTTCCTCGTCCTCATCTTTAACAGGAAGATTAGAAATAATTGCTACTCCATTATTGCTGGTTCTAAAACGAGTGAACTGATAATAAGAAATGCCTTCTCTCTCCACTTTTACCGTAACAGGATTATTTAAAACAACAGCAGCGTCAGCAATAGCTTCATTAGAGGAATTTTTAACTGTTACATTCAAAGTAAATGACTGGTCATCTTGATCATCTTCATCATCTTTACAACTTGATAGACAAACGAATGCTACCAGCAAAATTAAGAATACAAACAAATTATTTATTTTCCTAATATAATTTCCCTTTTCGGGATTAAACGAATTTTTAACAGTTAGGTTTTTCATAACAATTTTTAATTTATAAGCAATATGCTTATAATTTAAAATACTACTATAAAGCTAACAAATTAATAATAGATTCGATATTCTTAACCCGATTAATTTATAAGCTTAAAAGACAGAATCCTGAATTAATTATTAAAAACGTCCACTTATTTCCAGCCATATTGTTCTGGTTTCACGTGGAATATCATCATGGATTGCAAAATCAGAAGGTGTCGCATCTCTTATTACTGCATCGAAAATATTCCGGGCTGAAACCGTAAGGTGTATGTTTTCATCCAATTTATATCTAATATTTATATAAAAATCAAATGTATCTGGTATATTATCACGAGTATCTTTGTTTTCTCTTTCATTCATTAATCTGAAAGTGGCTCGTGCAAAAACGTCCCATTTTTTAAAGCCTAACATTGTTCCGAATGTATAGTTTAATTTAGGGTATATTGGTGCACCAATACCCTCATCAATTCCCCTGGTTTGATAATAAGACAAAGCACTTTCGAGAAGTACTCTTTTATGGTTGAAATTTACTTCCAATTCAGTACCATATCCGTCTCTGCTTGCCATGTTTTCCCACTTCTTTATTGTTCGGTTAAGTATAATTTCATTATTTGTTTTAAAATAATAAACACTTGCATTGACTTTCAGATTG
>DAOVJU010000219.1 GCA_030632095.1 Chlorobiota bacterium | reverse complement strand
ATCACTATTCATAAATCACTATTCATAAATCACTATTCATAAATCACTATTCATAAATCACTATTCATAAATCACTATTCATAAATCACTATTCATAAATCACTATTCATAAATCACTATTCTTTGTTTTAAAGTTTTGCAATAATTGCATCGGCCATTTCTTTAGTAGATGCAGCACCTTTTTCTACAACATCAGCTTTTCCTATCATTTTCATCATATCGTAAGTTCTGACTTTACCTTCTGCGATAACTTCTGCAACAGCTTTTCTCATTTTAGCTGCTATTTCATTCTCATCAATATAATCCAGCATCATGCACGATGATTCAATCATAGCAATTGGATTTACTATTGATACAGGATAATCAGCATATTTTGGCGCTGATCCGTGAGTTGGTTCAAATAAGCCAATACCAGTATCAGGATTGAACTGGGCACTGCAAGCAAATCCTAAACCTCCGATTAATCCGGCAAAACCATCAGATACAATGTCACCAAACATATTACCTGCTACAATAACACTATATGTTTCAGGATTTTTAGTTAGCCACATCATTTGTGCGTCAATGTTTGTATTCCAAAGTTGGATTTCAGGATAATCAGTTTTTTGAATTTGCTGGGCCATTTTGTACATCATTCCTGATGTTTCACGAATAACGTTTGGCTTTTCACAAACAGTAACTGATTTGTAATTATATTTTTTTGCATAATCGAAAGCTGCCCTTAGTATTCTTTCAGTTGCTTCTTTAGTAAAAATTCTTGTTGAAACTGAAAGTTCTTCAACAGGTACATTTCCAAAATTCTTTTTAAATTTCGGGTGAGTCATTAATGCTTCATGAACCTGTGCAGGAGGATTACTCCATTCTACGCCACCGTATAAGCCTTCTGTGTTTTGACGAAAAATAGGTACATCTACTTTAGGTTCATCAAATGAACCATTTGCACTTCTTCGAATAAAATTCAGTGGATTACCCTTATATGTCCTACAGGGACGCAGGCAAATGTCAAGGCCAAAGTGTTGGCGTAAACCAACAATAGGGCTTGAATAAATTAAACCTTTTTCTTGTAATTCAGGCGATAGTTCATTAAAAGCTTCATCTTTTGGTTTTGATGTAATAGCTCCAAACAAACCAATTTTATGCTTTTCAAGCAGGTCAAGAGTGCGTTGAGGCAATGGGTCTCCTTCTTTACACCAGAATTCCCAGCCTATGTCACCTTCAACATAATCAGCTTCAAATCCTGCGGCAGTTAGTACGCGTATTGCTTCATCAAGAACCGTTTTACCGATTCCGTCACCTGGTAATGCAACGATAGTTCTTTTTGACATATGCTTAATTTTTAATAGTTTATAATTAAATATCGGTTATTTTAAAAAGCAGTAAAAATAAATAATTTATTGAATTATAAGAATGACATTTTAAGTATTTTAGATATTTTACAATATAGAATAATTCTATTTCGCAAAACCTTAATTCAAAATGTTAATAATTAACTTTTCAGGAAATTGCATTTTCAGGCTTATTTAAGTAAATTTATTCAATATGCTAACATCTTAACTTTCAGAAAATGAATGATAAATTAATAATTGGTGTTCTTGGCCCAAAAAATGCAGGAAAAACATATACCTGGAATTCATTATTTGGAAGAACAGTAAAAACCGGTAAAAACCTAAGAAGGCTTTTCTTAAACGAAAAAGAATATGTTGATGTTTTTCTTGTTAGTGGCGCACCATCCGAACGACATAAATATGTTGGAGATATAATTACTGTTGATGAACCAAAGATTATTTTATGTTCATTACAATATACCAAAGAAGTTCTCGAAACTATTGACTACTTCATTAGTCATGGTTACTATTTGTATATCCACTGGTTAAATCCCGGTTACAGAGAAGAAGTTGAACCCCCGTTGTTTTATTCCATTGGAATTATAAACAGATTATTAGCAAACAATTCAATTGTTGGTGTTAGAAATGCCAAAGAAAATACCAAAGAGCGAATTCAAGAGTTAAAAGATTTTATCTATGGTTGGGCAAAAAGCCGAAATCAGATAAAAATTTACAAAAGGAGAAAGAAAAGAAAATAAGCTGTTCATTCTCATTAAGTTTTCAATTTTAAATCACAAGTAGCCATTCATAAAGTGAGAATATTGTTAAATGGCTACATTGTTAAATTGTTCTAATACAATAATGTAACAATTTAACAATAGAACAATAAAACTGTAAATTAAAAGCATATTTGCAAATGTTTTTTTTGAACATACCATTTTACTGAGTTCAGAACATGGTATACGGTTTTCTGCTTTAGGTATTTGGCACTCGAAATAATAACTGCAAACCAGGAATTTATTTTTGCAGGATTACCATTAATAAAAAGAAACCAATACAATTAAAATAATTAATCTCGATTGAAGCGATAGCGTAACATCGGGGCTAAATATTAAGGGATGTGTCCAGTCTAAAAAGGCTTGAATTTGATTTTCAGCAATTCAATACGTTTTATGCTTTTTAGACTTAATTATTTAATTTATCTTTATTGAAAGTCAAAAATATGCCACCAATCCACAGCACCTTAAAATAAGATTTAGTTATGAAAGATTTAAATATCATAAAAAACGATCCCTGGCTCGAACCGTATAAAGCAGTGATTGAAAACAGATATTTGCGAGCTGAACAAAAAGAAAAAGACTTACCGGCTGTAAATAATACATTGGGTGATTTTGCGAATGGACATTTCTATTATGGCATACAAAAAACCGTAAACGGATGGATTTTACGAGAATGGGCCCCTAATGCAACTAAAATATTTGTAACAGGAGAATTCTCTGAATGGAAAGAAAATCCTGAATATGAACTCAGCAAAAAAGAAAACGGAAACTGGGAAATAGAATTAAAAGAAAACCAGCTTAAACACAAGGATTTATATAAACTTTCGGTTCATTGGAATGGAGGACAGGCAGAGCGTATCCCTGCATGGACAAACAGAGTTGTACAAGACGAAAACACCCTGGTTTTTAACGCGCAAGTATGGTTTCCTGAAAAGGCTTTTCAATGGAAAAATGATAAAAAAAGAAAAGAAGTAAAAACTCCCTTAATATACGAAGCACATATTGGAATGGCTACAGAAGAAGAAAGAGTTGGAACTTATAATGAGTTTCGTATAAACATGTTGCCAAGGATAAAAAAAGCAGGCTACAATGTCATACAACTTATGGCTATCCAGGAGCATCCGTATTATGGTTCTTTTGGTTATCATGTTTCAAATTATTTTGCCGCTTCTTCACGCTTCGGAACCCCTGATGAACTAAAAGCATTGATAGATGAAGCACACGAACTGGAAATCATGGTAATTATGGATATGATCCATTCGCATGCAGTTAAAAATGAAATTGAAGGAATTGCCAGATTTGATGGAACCAGGTATCAGTATTTTCACGAAGGATCAAGGGGTGAACATGTAGCATGGGATTCATTGTGCTTTAATTATGAAAAAAATGAAGTGCTTCATTTTCTTTTTTCTAACATTAAATTCTGGTTAGATGAATATCATTTTGACGGATACAGGTTTGATGGCGTTACAAGCATGCTTTACCTTGACCATGGATTATCAAGGGCTTTTACAAATTACGACATGTATTTTGATGGTAGCCAGGATGAAGGTGCTATAACCTATTTTATTCTTGCTAATAAACTCATCCATGAAATTAATCCAAATGCAATTACTGTTGCAGAAGAAATGAGCGGTTATCCCGGAATAGCAACTAAAATAGAAGATGGCGGATTAGGATTTGATTACCGGTTAGCAATGGGAGTTCCTGATTACTGGATTAAAACCATTAAAGAAAAACCTGACGAAAACTGGGATGTAAGAAATATCTTTCATGAGCTGGCAAATAAACGGGCAGATGAAAAAACCATATGTTATGCAGAGTCGCATGACCAGGCGCTGGTTGGAGATAAAACAATTATTTTCAGACTTATTGATAAAGAAATGTACTGGCATATGAACAAAACAAGTGAAAACTTAATTGTTGACCGTGGAATTGCTTTACATAAAATGATCCGGTTGGTAACACTGGCAACAGCCGGAAATGGTTACCTGAATTTTATGGGTAATGAGTTTGGCCATCCCGAATGGATTGATTTTCCAAGAGAAGGAAATAACTGGTCGTTCAAACATGCACGAAGGCAGTGGAATCTGGTAAACAATAATGATCTTCGCTACGAATACCTGAACAATTTCGACCGTGCAATAATAGAATTAGTAAATAGTGAAAAATATATAGAAAAAGATTATCCTCAGAGTGTGTTAGAGAATGATGGTGACCAGGTATTGGTTTTCAAACGAAGCGACCTTGTTTTTGTATTTAATTTTAATCCGTCACAATCGTTTACCGATTATGGTATTCCCATTTATGCTGGAAAATTTAAAATTATATTAAACTCTGATGATCCTGAATTCGGGGGTTTTTCAAGGGTTGATAACTCAATTGTACATTTTACATCTCCGGTTGTACCAATGTCAGGCCAGCATCAGTTAAAACTCTATCTTCCAAACAGGACCGCGTTAGTTCTGAAACATATCCCGACTAAGAAGGTTAAATATACTGAATCTTAACAGGTTTACGACCGCGTGTCGCCTTAGCTTTAGCGTTTCACCTACGGCAAGCCTACGGCGACCGAAGGGTGGCACAAAGTAAAGCTGTTTAGAGTTAGTTATACTCGATAAGCACAAGCTCATTTTTTACAAACATGTTTCATATCGGTATAAATGGATAGCAAAATTGTTATATACCAGATTTTCACCAGGCTTTTTGGAAATAAAAAAACCCAATTGAAAATAAATGGTAATCGTAATGAAAATGGAGTTGGGAAATTTTACGATATTTCAAACAAAGCGCTTAAAGAGATAAAGAAACTGGGTATAACGCACATTTGGTATACCGGAATTATTGAACATGCTATTGTTGAAGCTTATCCTGAAAATGGAATGCCAAATGGCAATCCACTGGTAATAAAAGGGAAAGCTGGTTCGCCGTATGCAATAAAAGATTATTATGATGTGAACCCGGACTTAGCTGTAAATATTTCAAAACGAATTCAGGAATTTGAAGATTTAATTGAGAGAACTCACAAATCCGGAATGAAAGTTATAATTGACTTTGTACCTAATCATCTGGCAAGGGAATATTATTCAGATGTTAAACCTAAAGGAATTAAAGATTTTGGTGAAAACGATGATAAAACAAAGGCTTTTGATCCGAATAATAATTTTTATTACATACCGGAACATGAATTAGAGCTTCCTGAAGAATTAAAAAATAAATTCCCGAATTTAAATTACATAGAATTTCCGGCAAAAGTGACCGGGAATGATCAGTTTACTTCATCCCCATCAATAAACGACTGGTATGAAACAGTGAAACTGAATTATGGAATTGATATATTGAATAATAATATGAAGCACTTCACTCCTATTCCTGATACCTGGAAAAAAATGGAACATATTTTATTGTACTGGGCAGGAAAAGGTGTTGACGGATTCAGGTGTGATATGGCTGAAATGGTCCCGGTTGAATTCTGGAACTGGGTGATCTATCAGGTAAAATCAAAATACAAGAATATTATTTTTATAGCTGAAATCTACAATCCCGGTGAATATTCAAATTATGTTCATTTTGGAAATTTTGATTATTTATATGATAAAATGGGTTTATATGATACATTAAGGGCCATTGTTCAAAATGAAAAAAGTGCCGGGGAAATCACCGGTTGCTGGCAAAATCTTAGAGATTTAAACAAACATATGCTTCGATTTCTTGAAAATCATGATGAGCAACGAATCGCTTCAGATCATTTTGCGGGAGATCCATGGAAAGCATTGCCTGCAATGGTTGTATCAGCGACTTTAAATACGGGACCTGTTATGATTTATTTTGGACAGGAAGTTGGAGAACCGGCACTTGGAGAACCGGGTTTCAGTGGTAATGATGGCCGGACAAGTATATTTGATTACTGGAATGTTCCGGAACTTCAGAAATGGATGAATGGTGGAAAATTTGATGACGGATTGCTATCTGACGAACAAAGAGATCTTCGTAATTATTATAAAAGATTATTAAACCTTGTGAACAAAAATGAAGCTATTTTCCAGGGCAAATTTTACGATATCATGTGGTATAATCAGGACGATAGTAAACTAAATATAAATAAAATATATGCATACCTGAGATAT
>DAOVJU010000305.1 GCA_030632095.1 Chlorobiota bacterium | reverse complement strand
TTGGAGTAACTTCAACATACTCATCTTCCTTGATATACTCTAAAGTTTCTTCCAGGCTAAATTTTATGGAAGGGGCAATTTTTGCTTTTTCATCCGATCCGGCAGCCCTTATGTTTGTCAGTTTTTTTAATTTGGTGAGATTAACCACTAAATCATCAGATTTTGTATGTTCACCAACTACCTGGCCAACATATATTTCTTTCCCGGGGTCAACGAAAAACTTCCCTCTATCTTGTAATTTATCTAGTGAATAAGGTATTGTAGTTCCCGTTTCCATTGCTATTAATGACCCGCTTGTCCTTTTATCTATTAATCCTTTAAAAGGCTGAAACTCAATAAATCGATGTGACATTACTGCTTCGCCGGCAGTAGCGGTTAATAGTTGATTTCGTAAACCAATAATTCCTCTTGAAGGAATATTGAATTCAAGGTGAATCCTGTCTCCTTTTCTTTCCATAAGTAGCATTTCACCCTTTCTTTTAGTAATAATTTCAATAGCTTTTCCTGAAGCACTTTCCGATAAATCAATGGTTAATTGTTCTACAGGTTCGTGTTTTTCACCGGCAATTTCTTTAATCACAACTCTTGGCTGGCCAATTTGCAATTCATAACCTTCACGGCGCATTATCTCGATAAGTATTGAAAGATGTAATACCCCTCTTCCATAAACGGTAAAAGAATCTGCTGAATCTGTTGGAATAGCTTTTAGCGCAAGATTTTTCTCCATTTCTTTATTTAATCGTTCTTTTAAATGCCGGGATGTAACATATTTTCCTTCTTTCCCAAAAAAAGGTGAATCGTTAATTGTAAAAAGCATGCTCATTGTTGGTTCATCAATGCTTATAGGATCTAATCCTTCGGGATTTTCATAGTCGGCAATTGTATCTCCAATTTCAAAATTTTCCAGTCCAACCAGTGCACAAATATCACCGGCTTCAACTTTATCCATTTTAGCTTTACCTAAACCATCGAATACGAATAGCTCTTTAATTTTTGTTCGTATAATTGATCCATTGTTTTTAACAAGCGATATATTCATTCCGCTAACCAACGTTCCTCTTCTTAGTCTTCCAATAGCAATTCTTCCTACATACGATGAATATTCCAAAGAAGTAATTTGAAGCTGTATTGTTCCTTTTTCAACCTTTGGTTCAGGAATAGTTTCTATAATGCAATCTAACAGAGCCGAAATATCATTTGTTTTATTATTCAGATTGGTAGTCATCCAACCTTCTTTTGAGGATCCAAAAATGGTTGGAAAATCTAACTGATCTTCATTCGCATCCAGGTTAAACATCAAGTCAAAAACCTGTTCCTGAACTTCTTCCGGCCTGCAATTGGGTTTATCAACTTTATTAATTACAACAATGGGTTTTATGCCTAATTGTATAGCTTTTTGAAGCACAAACCGGGTTTGGGGCATAGTTCCTTCAAATGCATCAACCAGGAGTAATACACCATCAGCCATATTCAATACGCGTTCAACTTCTCCACCAAAGTCAGAGTGTCCTGGAGTGTCAATAATATTGATTTTGACGTTTTTGTATTTTACCGAAACATTTTTCGACAAAATGGTAATACCTCTTTCCCGTTCCAGTTCATTACTGTCCATTATTAAATCGCCTGGTTTTTCATGATCCTTAAAAAGCTTTGTCTGAAAAAGGATCTTGTCAACAAGCGTAGTTTTTCCATGATCAACATGGGCAATTATAGCAATGTTTCTGATTTTATAATATTTTAATAAAGTATAGTAAGCTTTATAATTTATAGGCTATACCAATAGTTATATAAGAAATACCATAACCAATTTCAGCCATTACTCCCAAATTATCACTGAAATAGTAACGGCCACCCACAAATAATGAATAATTTAACCCACTTGCTGTTGCTGTAGAGCTAATCCCTGCTGGCCAAATACCTGTTGATTTAGCTAAAACAGTATTATAACCAAACATAATACCTCCGTAAGTATCAATAATATCAATAAATTCCATGTGGTAATAAGCCCTGGCTCCTAATATAATACTTGTGTAATTATATCCGTACGTGGTATTTAGAAATGTTGTTTCCCATTTTGATCCGGTTATACCCAGGTAACCGCCAATGCTAATTATACCCGGTCCGTAGCCTTCTTTAAATCCTTTTTCGAACGCAACAGAGATAGGAGGTATTGATGTTTTATATCCAACACCTGTATAAAGTGTAGATCCCAAACCAAATCCAGGAGTTATTACCTTATCTCCAACTTCAAAAATTTGTGCATTAGTACTTAATGCAAAAAGAACAGCTATTACACTTAATATTATTGTTTTCTTCATATGTATATGTTTTATGATTAAAAATTAATTGGAGCAAATCTAACATTTTTATTTTTCTTACGTAATCTTCTTGAAAAATAATATTGGTTAAGCATCTTGATTATAAAAAACTGAAATTCCTCAAAAAAATTACTAAAATTATTGAGCTGCAAGACAGGTAGTTACGAAATAAAATTAAAAATATTTAAAAATTTTAGTACTTTGTGTTGCATAGTACTAAAATATATATATATCTTTGTAATGAATATTAATATGTAAAAGATAGTATTATGAGCTTAAATAGATGTAAAATATTGTTTCTGTTTATTTCAACTACGATAAGTTGTTTTGCTTTTTCAAGTCTTATGGCACAAAATATAACCATTACTTTTGGTTATAATAATTCATTAACAAATACTAATACCAAAACAACACAACAAAAACTCCAGGATGATTCTTTAAGTCTTAAAGTTGGTGAAGTTGATAAACAAGAAACAATAAAAAATACGAAGGAAGCAGAATTAAGCAAGTCAATTAATTCAGATGAAGTAATATTATCGGATAACAAAGCGGGTTTTGAGATAGATAGATATTACTTAGTAAGTAAAATTATTGATTGGCAAGTTCTATGTGCATACTTTACTTTTAGGGTATGTATAAATTATTTAATCCTTTAGAACCATGGTAGATTTATTATCATATTTATAAACAAATTAAAAACAAGAGTATGAAATTAGAGAACACAAAAGCACAAATGAGAAAAGGGGTTCTTGAATATTGCATTCTCTCGATATTATCAAAAAGTGATGCTTATGCTTCAGATATAATAAAAGAATTGAAAGAAGCTGAAATAATAGTGGTTGAAGGTACTATGTACCCTTTGTTAACTCGTTTAAAAAATGCCACACTTCTTGTATATCGTTGGGAAGAATCAAAACAAGGGCCACCAAGAAAGTATTATGAACTAACTCCCTTAGGGAGTGATTTTTTAAAGGAATTAGATGTTTCCTGGAATGAACTGGTGGATGCGGTTAAAAAAATAAAGAAATAATAATTAAACTAATAAAATGAAGTAAAAATGAAAAAGACGTTAACAATAAACATTAGCGGTGTTGTTTTTCATATCGATGAAGATGCATTTGATAAATTGCAGATATATTTGAAATCTTTAAACGGCAAATTTGGAGCTACTGATGAAGGGCGCGAAATAATAACTGATATTGAGGCAAGGATAGCTGAAATTTTTACCGAGAAAAGTAAAGATCAGAAAAATGTAATCACAACCGAAGATGTTGATCATATCATTGAGATTATGGGAACACCCGAAGAATTTGATGCATCAGAAGATGATGAAACAACTACAGAAGATACAAGGTATGAATACCGTAAACACAGAAGGTTATATCGCGATCCTGATAATACAATTATTTCAGGGGTCTGCGGTGGTTTAGCAGCATATTTTAACATTGACCCCGTAGCAGTTAGAATCATATTTGTAATATTATTCTTTTTCCCAACGGGCCTGAGTTTACTTACTTATATTATACTCTGGCTGGCTGTTCCGGTAGCTCGTACCACAGCGCAAAAACTTGAAATGCGTGGAGAAAAAGTTACAGTGTCGAATATTGAAAGGACAATAAAAGATGAATTTAAAAATGTAAAAGAAAATTACCAGGAATTCAAAAAATCAAAAAGTTACCAAAACACGAAAGATGGCATTGCAAGGTTTTTTGAAATAATCGGAATAACACTAAAAGCGCTTTTTAAACTTATTTTAATAATACTAGGAATAGTCTTTGTATTCACAGGTGCAATTATTCTTATTAGTTTAGTTAGTGCACTTTTTGTTGGAGGAATTGCAAATATACATTTCCTGGGTTTTGATTACATTCCACTTCCTCCAATATTAAATGCATTTACAGATCCTTCAATGGTCTGGATGTTTGTCATGGGTTTATTTCTTGTTACATTTATTCCAATACTGGCGCTCGTTTACGGTAGCGTAAAACTGATTTTTAAATTCAAGTCAAATGATAGATTGATTGGTTTAACTGCGCTTGGATTATGGTTAATTGCATTAGGTACGCTTATAGTTATTAGTTTTAATGAAGCTGGAAATTTCAGGACTAGTGCAAGAAGCACTGAATCTTATAGAATTGATAATCCAGCAAATAACATCTTATATTTAAAAGCCGCACCAGATAAATATGACGACTACAGTTATTATGATGAATACATTGACCTGGATGATATGATTCTGGTTGAAGTGGATAATAAAATACAACTATTTGGGAAACCGGAACTTGATATTATTAAAACAACAGGAGAAGAAATAGAACTTGTATTTAAAAAGCGTTCACGCGGTAAATCAAAATCTGATGCCCGTGAAAATGCAGATGAAATTGTGTATAAATGGATACAAAATGACTCGCTAATAGTTTTCGATCAATATTTCAAATTACCTGAAGATGTTAAATGGAGGCACCAGGAATTTGATATGATTCTCAAATTACCTGTGGGAAAAACTGTTTACCTGGATCGTTCAATGATTGACATTATATATGATATTGATAACGTGACTAATACTTATGACAGGAAAATGGTAGGTAAATACTGGAGTATGAAACCAGATGGATTAACTAAAGTATATATAGAATAATGTAGTAGCCAACTGAAATTGAGTTGATAAAATAATTAATAACCTGAGTTCGATATAAAATTAAATTTACAGAAACCAAAGAGAGGGTGAGATTTTGAGAATAAAACTTGAAAGAATAACGAGTTATTTTAAAACATTT
>DAOVJU010000291.1 GCA_030632095.1 Chlorobiota bacterium | reverse complement strand
GCTGTACAAGCAGGCTGGTTACCAGTAATATTGATATTGTAAGGGTTAAATTGTGTATATTTTGTTTAATTATTTCTATTGCCACAATGTTATGAGTCAAATTATAAAGAACATTAACCAGTATGTAATTGAATTAAGGAAGCGCAATTTTATCAAACATTTTTATTTTAAACAAAACAAATTAGTTTTTATTGTTTTATAAACAATCTAATAAATGAGAATGAAAGGATATTAATACAGATATAATATTAACATAATTTATATCTTTGCGAGCCCAATTTAAAACTTATGAAGTTTATTATCGAAAGCCATGACAAGTTTACAGATGCACGAACAGGCAAGATACAAACCGGTCACGGAGAAATACAAACACCAATTTTCATGCCGGTTGGAACATTGGGTACAGTAAAAGCTATCCATCAGAGAGATTTAATTGAAGATATAAAAGCTGAAATTATTATTGGAAATACCTATCACTTGTATTTAAGGCCAGGTGTAGATATTCTGGAAAAGGCAGGTGGTATACATGAATTTATTAATTGGCATAAACCTATTTTAACTGATAGCGGCGGATTTCAGGTTTTTTCTTTGGCAGATAACAGAAAATTAACAGAAGAAGGAGCAGTGTTCAGGTCACATATTGATGGCTCAAAACACTTGTTCACCCCTGAAAATGTTGTTGATATACAAAGAAGCATCGGAGCTGATATAATAATGGCTTTTGATGAATGTACACCATATCCTTGCAATTATAAATATGCTAAAAGTTCTATGGAGTTAACACACAAGTGGCTGAAACGAGGAATTAACAGGTTTAATAATACTGATCATAAATATGAGCATAGACAAGCATTTTATCCTATAGTTCAGGGAAGTGTTTATAAAGATCTTCGTGAGGAGTCAGCCGAATTTATTTCGTCATTAGATCAACACGGAAATGCAATTGGTGGATTATCGGTAGGTGAGCCTATTGAAGAAATGTATGCAATGCTGAATATAGTGAATGGAATTTTACCAAAAGAAAAACCAAGATATTTAATGGGTGTTGGAACCCCGGCTAATATTTTAGAAGGAATTGCTTTAGGAGTCGACATGTTTGATTGTGTTATGCCAACCCGAAATGGAAGAAATGGCATGTTATTTACTTCCGAAGGCATAATTAATATTAAAAATGAAAAATGGAAAAACGATTTTACATCTATTGATACAAATGGGAAATCGTATGTTGATCAATATTATTCGAAAGCATATTTGCGCCACCTTTTTGTAGCTAAAGAATATTTAGCCGTACAGATAGCCAGCATACATAACTTGAATTTTTATTTATGGTTGGTGAAAAAAGCACAAAATCATATAAAAAATGGTGATTTTTTAGAATGGAAAAACAAAATGGTTAAAAAACTTATATTAAGAATATAGAATTAAGGTAAAAGATAAAAAGATAAAAAGTAGAAAATAAAAAGCAAATACTTAACCCTAAATTCAAGCACCAAATTATAAATTTCAAATAACAAATAATTTCCAAACTTCGAATATTAAATGACCAAAACAGTTTAGAGCATTGAGTTTTAGAGCATTGTGATTTATTTATAATTTGGTGCTTGAATTTTGTGATTTTCATATTTATAACTATTATTTCTATCTTTGCGCAACTTTTTAAATACTATGAGTCACTTATATATAAAGTATAAACAATATCAGGGAGAGAAAACAACAATTAAATGCTAAAAAAACTCGATATATATATAATAAAAAAATTCTTAGGTACATATTTTTATGCTATTGCATTAATTATAGGTATTGTAATTGTTTTTGATATTTCTGAAAAAATTGATGATTTTATTGAAAAAGACGCACCTGTAAAACTTATCATATTCAATTATTATATGAATTTTGTCCCATATTTTGCAAATTTATTTACAGCCTTATTTACTTTTATAGCGGTTATATATTTTACTTCAAAATTAGCAAACGACTCCGAAATAATTGCCATGCTTAGCAATGGGATAAGTTTCATGAGACTATTGGTACCTTATTTTATTTCTGCGGCAATTATTGCTGTTTTTTCCTTGATATTAATATTATTTGTTATACCACCGGCAAACAGGGTAAGATTAGAGTTTGAGAACACTTATTTACGGCGCGAATTTAGGAACAGAGACCGTAACATACATATGCAGGTAAAACCAGGAGTATTTGTTTACATGGAAAGTTATAATAACCGCTATGATATTGGACAAAAGTTTTCGATGGAAGAATTTGAGAATGGAAAGTTAAAATCAAAGTTGTTTGCTAATTATATAAAATGGGATACAACCATAAACAAATGGAAAATAAATAAGTATTACATAAGAAATTTTGAAGGTATACATGAATCATTAATAAAAGGTAATTCACTTGATACAACATTAAATATTTATCCTTCTGATTTCAGTAGAAGGTTAAGCATAGTTGAAACCATGAACTATTTTCAGTTAAACGAATTTATTAAAAAAGAGAAAATGAGAGGAGCAGATAATATTGAAACATACTTAATTGAAAAATACAGAAGATTTTCATTTCCATTTGCTACATTTATATTAACTTTAATTGGAGTTTCTCTTGCTTCTCGAAAAGTCAGGGGTGGTATTGGATTACACATTGGATTAGGTATTCTTATAGCTTTCACATATGTAATGTTTATGCAAGTTTCAACTGTTTTTGCAACTAATGGTTCTATGAGCCCTTTGTTAGCTGTTTGGGTGCCAAACATTATTTTCTCCGGAGTTGCTTTATTGTTGTATAAATATGCTCCTAAGTAAATATAGATTATTTCAGTAATGAATTTATTAAAATAGCAATAATTGAATTTCATTGCACACAAATTTCATTCCTATAATATTTTAATTAAAACTGAGTAATTCCTAACAATCTAATTAATAATTGAATGGAATATTCATCAGTCAAAAACATTTTTTAAAGTTTTTTTTGAAAAGAATTATTTAGTAATGTTGCATTCCTAATTAAAATTTAACATTAATATATTGTTTCATTAAAATCTGGTAATATGTCACTCAAAAGAAAGATTCAAGATCTTCAAAAGAGAAAAGAACAAGTTTTGAAAGGTGGGGGCGAGCGAGCAATTGAAAAGCAAAAAGCCATGGGTAAAATGACAGCCCGGGACAGGATTATTGAACTCCTTGATGAAGATTCATTTCAAGAATACGATCTCTTTGTTGAACATGAAGCAAGAGATTTTGATATGGATAAAAAGGTTCTTCATGGAGATGGGGTAATTATTGGAACAGGGCGAATTTATGGCGCTCCTATATGTATTTATGCACAGGATTTTACTGTAGCTGGTGGATCATTGGGATTAATGCATGCAAGAAAAATAACTAAAATTATGGATCATTCGATGAAAATGAGGATTCCACTCATTGGAATTAATGATTCAGGTGGTGCACGTGTACAGGAAGGTGTAAATTCTCTTGCAGGATATGGTGAAATATTTTTCAGGAATACATTAGCCTCAGGTGTAATACCACAGTTATCTGTAATATTGGGTCCATGTGCAGGGGGAGCGGTTTATTCACCTGCATTGACCGACTTTGTATTTGTAGTTGAAAAAATATCTAAAATGTTTATTACTGGCCCGGAAGTAATAAAAACTGTTCTGGGAGAAGAAATATCAATGGAGGATCTTGGTGGTGCAAGAGTTCATAGTGAAATTACCGGTAATGCACATTTTTATGCTGAAAGTGAAGCAGAATGTTTTAACCAAGTTAAAAAATTAATCACTTATATTCCCTGGAATAATACAAATAAAGCCAAACAATTCCCCCCCAAAAATCCAAAGCCTGAATATAAAATTAGCAGTATTGTTCCGGGTGACCCCAAGCAGCCATATGATGTAAAAGATGTTATTAAATCAATTACAGACGATTCTGATTTTTTTGAAATCCAGAAACTTTGGGCTGCTAATATTGTAATTGGATTCGGAAGAATGGATGGCGAAACGGTCGGATTTGTCGCTAACCAGCCGCTAGTGTTAGCAGGCGTACTGGATGTTGATTCATCAGATAAAAGCGCCAGGTTTATTAGGTATTGTAATGCATTTAATATCCCAATTGTTACTTTGGTTGATTTACCCGGTTATTTGCCGGGCATTGACCAGGAACACGCAGGAGTTATCCGTCATGGTGCAAAAGTACTATATGCATATAGTGAGGCAACAGTACCTAAAATAACTGTAATTCTGCGAAAAGCTTATGGTGGTGGCTATATTGCCATGAATTCCAGGCATTTGCGGGCTGACTTTGTATTTGCATGGCCAGGAGCAGAAATTGCAGTGATGGGCCCTGAAGGAGCTGCAAATATTATATTTAGAAGAGAAATTGCTGCAGCAGAAGATCCGGAGGAAATGAGGAAACAAAAAATTGCTGAATACAAAGAGAAATTCTCAAATCCTTATGTTGCTGCTGCTAAGGGCTATGTTGATTCAGTTATAGAGCCTGCAGAAACAAGGAAATTCCTGCTTCATGCAATTCAGTTGTCTGCTAATAAAACTGTATCTATGCCACAAAAAAAGCATGGAATCCCACCATTTTAATAATTATACTATGGAAAAGAAGACAAAATTCAAATCCTTAATTATTGAAGGTACAAAATACCGTACCCATTATAATAAAAAGTTTGAACAAAGAACTGCCTGGGAAAAGCCTGATAAAAAGAAAATAATTTCATTTATTCCGGGTAAAATTGTGAAAATAAATGTTAAAAATGGGCAGACAGTTCGAAAAGGACAGGTATTGTTTATCCTTGAAGCAATGAAAATGAAAAATAAAGTTACTTCTCTTATCAATGGGAACGTGAAAAATATAAATGTGAAAAGTGGTGAAATGATAGCAAAGAACCACCTGATCTTAGAATTTGAGTAAAATAGAGCGAACAATTTATTTGCCTTATTTTTTATTGTATACCTTCAAAATTTCAAATTGTTAGCGTTTTCTTGTAAATATATAAATTAACCATTATGCCAAACAGGAAAGGATATAAAGTTGATTCAAAAGAAGCTGGACTTGAGATAGGGCTTCATTTTTTTAAGTTTTTCTTAAAAAGTGAGTATTTACATTATGGATATTTTACACCGGAATTAGACGTTGATATTTCTAATTTTGCAAAGGCCCAGGAAAACTATACTGAAATGCTTTTATCCATTATTCCGGAAGGAGTAAAAACTATTTTAGATGTTGGATGTGGCTCGGGTAAAACAGCCCAGAAATTATTAGATAATG
>DAOVJU010000320.1 GCA_030632095.1 Chlorobiota bacterium | reverse complement strand
GAATTTTTAAATATGAACAGTTTAATTCAGGAAATTAATCAGTCATGATGCTAAAAAAAGCAGTTCGGTGGTTTTTAATTATTATGGGAAGTATTGTTGGATTATTGCTCCTTTTGCTATTAATAATCAGGCTTTCAATTAATATTCCGGTTCCCGAAGTTTCAAATACTGAAATGTTAAATCAAAACCCAAACATAATTGCGGAAAATGTCTGTCAGCTTGGTAATAACTGGATTAGAAAAAATTCCTATGATCTTTGGGAAATGTATGTTGAAGGAGATGGAGAAGAGCGGGGAATTATCATAGGAAAGCTATCAAAAGATCTTATCCGTTACCAGGAAGAAGTATTTGTACAGGAAATACAAAAATACATTTCATCTGATGCTTATCTTGGTTTTTTAAGAGTACTTGTAGCATATTTCAATAGAAATATATACAAACACATACCTGAAGAATATATAAAAGAAATTCATGCTATTTCACTTTCAGCATCCTCTGAATATAATATATATGGTCCGCCTTTTCTCAGGATACTCAATTACCATGCAGCTCATGATATAGGCCATGCTTTGCAAAATTATGCATTAATTGGTTGTACTTCTTTTGCTCTATGGGGCGAATATACCACTAATGGTTCTATCTACGCAGGCCGAAATTTCGACTTTTATTTTGGTAATGCGTTCGCAAAAGAAAAAATTGTGGAATTTGTTAAACCAACTAAAGGATATCCTTTTGCATTCATCACCTGGGGTGGAATGATCGGTGCAGTATCCGGATTGAATATTGAAGGATTATCGGTTACTATTAATGCTGCAAAGTCAGATATACCTACTTCTTCAGCAGCTCCTGTTTCTCTTGTAGCACGTGAAATATTACAATATGCTTCTGATATAGAAGGAGCCTGGAATATTGCAAAAAAAAGAAAAATGTTCGTTGCTGAATCTTTTTTAGTAACATCGGCAAAAGATGGCAGGGCAATTATTATAGAAAAATCACCTGCAAAAATTGATTCGTTTGCTGTTAAATCTGGTAAATTGTTGTGCACAAACCATTTTCAAAGCAAATCTTTTGAGAATGATTCAAAGAATCTCCAAAACAGATATGAAAATGCAACAGGATACAGATTTGAAAGATTGCAGGAGCTTGTAAGTATAACAAATAAGTTTAATGAAGACTCAATTGCATGTATATTAAGAGACTTAAAAGGACTAAAAAACCAGGCAATTGGCATGGGCAATGAAAAAGCCATTAACCAAATGATCTCACACCATTCTGTAATTTTTAATCCTGAAGAAAAAATTATGTGGGTATCAACACCTCCTGATGTTTTCCAGGATTATATAGCGTATGACCTGGATATAATCTTTGATTCACTTGCTAAATATCCCCGACATACCATGTATATTCCAGAATTAACAATAAAAGGATCAGATTTTATAAAAACGGCTGGCTATAATAATTACTATAAATATAAAAAGCTTGATTTACAAATACGTCAATCAATCAAAAAAAAGAAAAAAGTAAGTGAAGATAAGTTGTTAAATGTTATTAATTATAATCCGGATTATTATAAAGCGTATAGCCTGGTTGGAGATTATTATTATTCGCAGCATGAATTTGAAAAAGCAATTGATTTGTACAACAAGGCTTTAAAAAAAGAAATCAATGCAGTGCCTGTAAAGAAACAAATTGAATCTAAAATACAAACTTGTAAGAAAAAACATTAATAAAGCATGACCTTTAATCTTAACAAAATAATTCCTGAAATAGAAACGAGATCACAAAATGAGATCAAAGCTTTTCAGAACGAAAAATTGAAAACACATCTGCAATATATCGCTGCAAAATCAAAGTTTTATCAGGAATTATTTGAAAAGAACAAGATTAATATTTCTAAGATAAGATCCATTGATGACCTTACGCATATTCCGCCTACCAGCAAAGCTGATCTAAATGAGCGAAATAATGATTTTATTTGCGTTAAACCTGAGAAAATTGTCGATTATGTTACAACAAGTGGTACTTTAGGTGATCCTGTAATATTTGTTTTGACAAACAGAGACCTTGACCGCCTGGCATATAATGAAGCCATTTCCTTTGGTTCTGCTGATATTGGGAAAAATGATATAATACAGCTTACCACTACCATCGACAAGAGGTTCATGGCTGGTCTTGCATATTTTTTAGGAGCACGAAAATTAGGAGCAGGAATTATAAGGGTTGGAGGCGGAATTCCTGAACTTCAGTGGGACTCTATAAATCGTATTTCTCCAAATGTGTTAATAGCTATTCCTTCATTTATTTTACGAATAGTTGAATATGCTGAGAAAAATGGGATCGATTATAAAAATTCTTCTATAAAAAAGGCTATTTGTATTGGAGAGGCATTGCACAAACCTGATTTGTCGTTAAGTACTTTGGCTAAAAAGATTAAAGAGAAATGGGATATCCACTTATATTCAACCTATGCATCTACAGAAATGGGCACCGCTTTTACCGAATGCAAATATGGTGTTGGAGGCCATCATCACCCGGAATTGATCATTGTTGAATTCCTGGATGAAAATGGCCAACCTGTCCCCGAGGGGCAACCCGGAGAAGTAACTATTACAACCCTGCAAGTTGAAGGAATGCCCCTTTTGCGTTTTAAAACAGGCGATATTTGTATCCACTATAATGAGCCTTGTAAATGTGGCAGAACAACCACCAGGTTAGGGCCTGTTATTGGAAGACGTAAACAAATGATAAAATTTAAAGGAACAACCCTATACCCACCTGCATTGTATGATATTCTTGACCATATTGATGAGGTAGAAAACTACATTGTTGAAGTTTTTACAAATAAAATTGGCACTGATGAATTATTAGTAAGGGTTGGGTGCAAACACTATCATGATAAACTTGAAAAGGAAATAAAAGATCGTTTCAGAGCTAAATTACGCGTGGCCCCAACAATAGTTTTTGATATGGTGGAAAATATAAATAAAACTAAATTTCCTGAAACAAGCCGGAAACCAAATATATTTATTGATAATAGAACTAAGACATAAATTAATTTATTATTGTCTATTGACAATTGATAATTGAAACCGCTTCACAGGAAACTGCCCTGCCAGGAGTTTTAAAACTCTGGCAGTGGCTTAACTAAGAAGAAATAAAAAAAAGATGCAAAAATACATAGCACTATTTATTATTCACATTACCTATTTTATAAGGGATTTTATAAGGCGTTTATCAAATAAATTTACACCGGCCAATCTTGTTTTACTTGAAATGGTTAGAAAATTTACACTATCAAAAGCAATTGGGACAGCAGCAGAATTGAAAATTGCTGATTACCTTAAGTCAGGACCAAAAGATATTCATACTCTTGCTACTGAAATCAATACTGATGAATCAGCATTATACCGTTTAATGAGATTTTTAGCCGGAAATGGTGTTTTCAGGGAGAAAAAAAATAGGATTTTTGCATTATCAAGATTATCATATCCATTATGTGAAGGAAATAATTCGATGAGGCACATGATCATGCACCAGTTAAATCAAATAAACTGGCAAATAACATCTGAATTGAAACTAGCTGTAGAATCAGGCAAATTTGTTACTGAAAAAGTCTTGGGTGAAGAATTATTTGCTCACCTTGAAAAGAATCCGGAAAAAAACGAACTTTATAACAAAGCCATGACTAACAGTACCGAGTTTCTTTCTAAGGTATTGGTTAAATATTATAAACTACCTTCCTTTAAAACAATTGTTGATGTTGGTGGTGGTGAAGGTGTTTTGTTAAGCTATTTTCTAAAAACGAATAAAAAAGGGAAAGGAATTCTTTTTGATTTTCCACATGTGGTTGCTAATGCTGAGAGTTATTTTAAAAGAATGGGTGTTGATAATCGTGCTTCTATTGTTGCAGGCAATTTTCTTGAGGAAATCCCGGTTCATGCCGATACATATTTATTGAAAAATATTTTTCATGCCTTTGATGACAAAACATGTAAAACAATTCTTGGAAATATAAAAAAGGTTATGACAAAAGATGGTAAGATTTTAATAGTAGAAATGGATATGAAAAAAAGAAACAAACCATCTATGGGAAAATCATTCGATATTCAAATGCTAGTGGGTGTTAAAGGTGGACGTGAACGAACTATTGATGATTTTAAGAAATTATTTGGAAATTCAGGATTTAAATTCGAAAAAGTAATAAAAACAATTACTCCTTTTCATATTATTATTGCCAGCCAGGTTATTGCAGGGTAAAATAATCCCGAAATATTAGCATAAATATCATTCCCTGCTTAAAAAGCGATTGTGGTTTTCTTCCTTTAAATAATTCTGTAACATCAACACCTTTTTCAATAAGAGCCAATCGTTCTCTATTTCGGGCTCTTAAATAAAAATAAACCGAAAGGATTATAGCTGCGAAAAATAATACCATAGTAACCAAGCCCACGAACATTCCGGTTACTGATTCACTACCTTCTTGAAAAATCTCCATTTTTTTATAGGTTAATAATTAAAAGCCCTTTAGGCAATTTGAATATTTAGCTGTTATTATTAAATTTGATATAAGTAAAACAAAAAACAAATCGCACAACAAGATAATACAACCAAAGGCTTAAGTTGCTGGTTAGTAGCGATTTTAATAATGTTTATATATGGAAAATAAAGGTAATATTAGTTTACCTATCAAATATAACCAACTAACTACCGGCTATGAGTTTCCCCCGGCGAGTTATGAGTTGAGTTCATCAATTAATTCAATAAATTCCTCTGGTGCATACAGATCTAAAAGATCTTTCGTAACCTTTGATGATATATAATCTATCATGTTTTCTGTAAAAGGATGCTTATTATCAATAACATGCTCAAATGGCGTTGGTTTCCTCATTAT
>DAOVJU010000337.1 GCA_030632095.1 Chlorobiota bacterium | reverse complement strand
TCAACAACAGGAGGGTCATTTTCATCGTATTTAATGAAGATATCTCCCTGACGTCTTGAATCTTCATATAATATTTCCTGTTTTCCGTAAGTTCGGATATCTCTGTATAAATGAATGCCCCTATTTATATCTTTGAATTTCTTTTTAACAATAAGGGATGTATGAATAGCAGCTGTACAGCAAAAACGTGAACAATATTTATTTCCTCCATTTATTTGCCGGCTACCAACACAATATATAAATACAATTTTTTTAATATTATTACCTTTATATATTAATTTATCATTTCTATTTAATTCAATAATCCTTTTAAACTGCTGAAGTGTTATAACATTATCAATTTTTTTATATCCATATTCCCCTTCTATAGGTTCATAAGGATCAAAACCTGAACAAATAATTATTGCTCCGGCGTTAAAATTAAGTGTTTCCGTTTTTTGGTCAAGGTCAATACAATCCTTATATTTTTTAAGAAAATTCTCATTTTGATTAAATAAATTTTTATCAATTACATGGATATCAGGAAGTGCATTATCATAATTTTTATAAATAGCTTTCCTTTTTATCAGACCAAAATTAAATTCGTCAGGTGCTTCATTAGTACACTTATCAATTACTTCGTTTAATTTTTTCTTGTCGCAATCAGGAATAATATATCTTGGTTTAATTTTTATTTTAACTTCGAAATTACCCACATTCCCTGATATAGATTCAAATTCCGCACCGGTAAAAGTTGTAATGTTTGTTCTTTTTTTAATTTCATTATAAAGTTTTTCTACAATTTCTTTTCCTTTTTCATCAGTTTGAAATAATTCCTGCATTTGTGGAATTCTACCACCTACAAAAAAATCTTTTTCGATTAAATAAACATTTGTTCCCATATCAGCGAGTTCAATAGCAGCCCTCATTCCTGAAATCCCTGCACCAATAATTGCTACAACATTGAGAGATGGTATTTTTATTTGTTTTAGATCTTCTGAATAACGAACTTTTGCAATACCAGCCCGGACAAGAGCTATTCCCTTCTTTGTTGCCGCATCAGGCTTATCAGAATGAGCCCATGAGCACTGTTCACGTAAGTTTACCTGTACATAATTGTAAATATTTAATTCTGCTTTTTCTGCTACATATCTAAATGTAAACAAATGAAGCTTAGGGGAGCAGGATGCTACTACCATAGCATCAAGATTATTCTCCTGAATATCTTGTATCATCTCTTTTTGTGCCGAATCTGCACAAGTAAACATCATATCTTTTACAAGAAAAACACCCGGCTCATTTTTTACTGCTTCTATTACCTTATTAATATTAACATAATCTGATATATTGCCTCCACAATGACAGATATAAACGCCTATTTTATTTTTCATAATTTTTATTATATAAATACATAACAACTAATACTTAGCAAGCTGTTACCGAATATCAGTTTAACTTTTTCACATAACTCATAGCTTCAGCAGATGCATCACCTGCTGAAATAATTGCATCGGGAATATCCATAGGTCCTGCTGCCGTACCGGCAACAAATACTCCACCTACACTTGTTTTTGCAGGGCTTATCAGTTCATCTGTTTGTTTTACATAATTAAAATCGTCTACTTCTAAATTATCTCCATTTTTAAAAAATGAAGTAAAATCAGTATTTGGTAAAATACCAACTGACAAAACCACAAGGTCGTGTTCTGCTTCTTTAATAACTTCACCATTTTCAATATCTTCATATCTTAACAGAAGATTTCCACTACCGTCGTTTTTTTCTGTTATGGTTGCAATTTTAGCTTTAACAAAATTAATGTCCATACTTTTAGCTTGTTCATAAAATTCATCAAATCCTTTTCCAAAAGCTCTTATATCTATGTAATAGATAGTTATATCGGCTATAGGTAAAGCTCCTGTTAAAAGTTGTGCCTGTTTAATTGAATACATACAGCATATCTGTGAACAGATAGGATTATTTAAAGTTCTATCTCTGGAACCTGTACATAATACATAAGCTATATTATCAGGTTCTTTTCCGTCAAGAGGTCTGATTACAGAATCATAAGGTCTGGTAGGAGACAGAAGTCGTTCCATTTCCATAGCATGGATTACATTCCTATATTTATCATAATTATATTCTTTCTTTTTTTCTGCGGAAAAAAGATCAAAGCCTGTAGCAATAATAATTGATTTTACTATAAAAGTATATTCCTGTTTTTCCTGAGTGAAATCTATAGCATTAGCCGAACATGCTTTTTCGCACGCTCCACATAAGGTGCAATTTTTAATATCTATTGTCGCAATTCTCGGATTTGCCAGATTAAAAGGAATATATACAGCTTTTCTTCCTATAAGACCATAATTATATTCATCATTAATAACTACCGGGCATACATTTTCACAATCCTGGCAGCCGGTACAAAGTTCCTCATTAATATATCTCGGGTTTTTTAATACTTTAACTTTATAAAAAAATTCATCTCTTTCAATTTCCAGTACTTCGCTGTATGTCATTATAGTAATGTTAGGATTTCGTGCTGTTTCAGAAATTTTTGGAGTTGCAATACAAGCACCACAGTCAAGTGTAGGGAAAACTTTACTGAGGTGTATCATTTTCCCTCCAATTGACAAATCCTTTTCAACGAGTAAAACTTTTAATCCATTATAGGCAAGGTTAAGGGATGCTTCCTGTCCTGCTATTCCTCCACCTATTACCAAGGTATCGTATTTCATATTTTTTTCATTCTTTAAATTATAAATAAATTATAGTAAATAAGCACTAAATCCTAAGCTTGACAAGCCCTTGTACGCTTCATCACAGGGCAGGCCTCTTGATATTGTTTAGTTCTGACTTGATATTCTGTTTAATTCTTTTATCTTTTCTAATTCAATTAATTCTGTACTGAATCTTTTCATGTATTTAGCAAAAGCTTCCGCACATACAGAACATATTGCTGCCATTTTAAGCCTTTCAGGTTTTATTCCTTTTTGTTTCATAAGATTTTGTGTATTGCTGACTATTTCTCCTGTTCTTTGGGTACAAGTAGGGCTGTAAGGACAATCACTTCCATCAGCAGCAATAAATACACCATCGAAACCTTTTTCAAAAGCATGTAATATCCACCTTGGTTTAATTCCCGATGAGCAAGGAACACTGATTGTATATACAGAGGGAGGATAATGAATTTTTAATAATCCTGCAAGGTCTATACCCGGGTCAGAAATTTTATCAGTAGAAAAAACTAATATATTTGGTTGAAATTCTTCTTTTTCTTTATGTGTTAACCCTTTAAATGGTGTAATACTTTGTTTAAAAAAACTTTTTATAGGATCTACGATTTCCCAAGGCTGAAAAGGCTTTAAAATATAATTAAGCACACCCAAACTTTCAGATTCTTCTTTGGTCTCTTTACTTGGATAGCCGGTAATAATCATTACTGGCATATCTGATTTAATATGCCTCAATTTTTTCAATAATTGTATCCCATCCATACCTTTCATTACTAAATCCAGAATAATAAGATCATAATTATTAGTTATAGCCTGGTCATATCCTGATATTGGGTTTGTATTTGTATCCACATTATAATCTTCAAGTGATAAAATACGATGACAACTTTCGCATACAACTGGTTCATCATCAATTACTAATATTGAAAGAGCTTCCATTTTTATTTAGTTTAGTTTAAAATCAGATTTATTATTAACAATTTCTCATATTTATTGAAACAATTATTTTGAGATTATCTCTTTTTCAATTATTTCTGCAAGGGCCATATTGGTAGTTAAGTCAAAATTTGTTGTGTTATCATCTGGCTTTGCCGGTTGTACAGTAATTGTTGTCTGCGAATTATTAGCATTTGTACTATTTGAGAAGCTTTTAACTTCTTTTATAATGCTTCCTGGCAATTTATTCATATCATTACTGTGCAGAATAACTATTTTATCACTTTTTTCTTTTTCATTATTAATTTTTTGCACAGCCTTTCGGTCTGAAGTTGAAATTAGAGACCTGGTATAATTTAATTCAACAGGATATGATTTATCCAATAGATCTTTTATAAGCAAAAATCCTATGCCTTTATTATGATATAGCAAATTATCAAATGAAAGCAGGGTAACTTTTTTACCAAACCTGTTTGTTACTTTAATTCTTTTAACGTTTTTAGGCAAGAAGCTGGATACTGTTGATTCTTGTGCTACTGTTTGTTTCTCTAAACAATAAGCGCTATACATTATATCAGAAAATTCTTTGTTATTAACAGGTTTAACCCCATAATAGAAAATTTTATTCTTGCGATAAGCATATTCAAGATTTCCGGATTCCGGTTTATTAATTACAACAATTTTTACATTTGGAAATTTTTGATTCAACGTTTCAATTAATTTCGTGCCCATAAATCCAAATATTTCTGCATCAATAACAACAACTTTCGTTTTAACTTTACTAAATGCTTCAATTGAATTAATATATTCAGGTTTGTATCCTAATTCACTTAATTGTTTGAAACAAGTATCTTTTATTTCCCCTTTTTTACTTATTACGCCAATTCTTTTTATTTCTGAATTTTCTAATTCTGCTTCAAGATTGTTTGGAATTATCCTTGCAATCCAATCTTTGCCATATTCAATATTTTCCAGTAAATCAGGCTTACTTATAAGATTATTATTTACTTCGATTATTTTACCGCTTAATGCTGAAGGAATACTAATTTTCTTATTATTCATTAGG
>DAOVJU010000172.1 GCA_030632095.1 Chlorobiota bacterium | reverse complement strand
GTTGATTTTCGGTAGATAAATAGGATTTTTATGTGCTTCAGCATTGTAATCATCATCACTATCGCAGGTTAATCCACCAAGTATTACACGTTCATAATCTTCATTCCAATTATTAATAGCCAGTAAAATGAATTTCTTACTTAATGCCCATGAATCTGGTAAAGTTGTTATGAATGAACTGTCAATCATATTCCATGTTTCTCTATCGTTTTGCTTTTTTTGTTCAAGAACAGAAAAAATCATTGCTCCTGACTCACCAACAGTATAAGAACCAAATTCAGTAAAAATATCTGGTGGATCAATGCTTGCCTGATCACACATTTGCTTAATTTGAAATATTATTTCATCAGCCATGTATTCATAATCATAATCAAATTCAAGTGAATTTTTAATTGGAAATCCTCCGCCTATATTCAGGAACTGAAGTTCAGGTGTTATTTTTTTTAATTCTGTGTAAATATTAACTGCTTTCAATAATTCACTCCAGTAATACACTGTATCAGCAATACCTGTATTTATAAAAAAATGAAGCATTTTTAGTTCAAATTTTGGATTTTGTCTAATGTAATCTTTATATAAAGGAATTATTTTTTTATATCCGATACCTAATCTTGATGTATAAAATTGAAATTTTGGATCTTCCTCAGATGCAATACGAATTCCAAATTTTATTTTTTTTGCATGTATGGAAGCTAGTTGATTTATTTCTTTTTCATTGTCAAGTACTACAATTGTATTGTGAAAACCATTTTCAATAATTCTTTTTATGTTTTCAATATATAATGGCCTTTTAAAGCCATTGCAAACTATATAGCGGTCTTTTTCAAATTTTCCCTCAGTGTGCAGTTTTTCAATAATATTAATATCATAAGCAGCAGAAGTTTCAATATGAATGTCATTTTTAAGGGCTTCATCCATTACAAATGCAAAATGAGAACTTTTGGTACAATAACAATAATAATATTTTCCTTTATAATTATTCTTATTCATTGCATTGTTGAATATCCTTTCTGCTTTTTGAATTTGTTTTGAAATCTTAGGCAGGTAAGTAATTTTTAAAGGAGTACCATATTGGCTAATGATATCAATTAAGGAAATACCATGATATAAAAGCTCATTATTTTTTAATTCAAACTCTTCTTGGGGGAAATTGAAAGTTTGTTTAATGAGATCAATATATTTGTTCTTCAACGTGTTAAAAATTAAATAGTTACACAGATAACTTTAGTTAGCAGTTGTTGTAAAGTACAATATAGGAAAAAAGTAAATTGATATAACCATATTCAGTGAATAACTAATGGAATGTCAGATTGGGATATTCTGATGTTATTTAAATAAAATTACTATTTTTACTTGGTTACTAAATCAATTTATTATTGTTAAATAAAGAAATATGAGAAAAAATATTGTTGCCGGAAACTGGAAAATGAATAAAACAATTGATGAAGCTGTTGATCTGATAAGTGATTTAAAAAATTTAATTGATCAGGAAGCAGAGTTAAAATCTCAGGTAATTGTTGCTCCACCATTTGTTAATTTGCCGGGAGTTAGTAAAGTAATTGAAGATAGTAAAATGCATTTGTCGGCGCAAAACTGTGCATCCGAAGAATCAGGGGCTTATACAGGAGAAGTTTCTGCTAAAATGTTAAAATCGATAAATTGTGAATATGTTATTATAGGTCATTCAGAACGTCGTGCTTATTATGGAGAAGGAGATGCAATGTTATCTCGAAAGGTTGATTTTGCTTTACAAAGTGGGTTGAAAGTTATTTTCTGTTTGGGAGAGCGTTTACTAGAACGGGAAAAAGGAGAGCATTTTAAAGTAATTGAAAACCAGTTAAAAAATACCATATTTATGTTGAATGAGGTGGATTTTGCAAATGTTATTTTAGCTTATGAACCAGTTTGGGCTATTGGTACAGGTGTAACTGCTTCGCCTGGGCAAGCACAGGAAATACATGCTTATATTAGAGAATTAATTACAAAAAACTTCAATGAACAAATAGCTAATGCTACCACCATTCTTTATGGCGGAAGTTGTAAACCTTCTAATGCAAAAGAAATTTTTGCAAATGCAGATGTTGATGGCGGATTAATTGGTGGTGCTTCATTAAATGCAGAAGACTTTATTGCTATTATTCAATCATTTTAATAATGGATACTGAAAATTAACATGCATGAACTATTATGAGCTATCATTTTTAATTGAGCATTTTTCAAAAGAATTTGTTGAAATTTTAATTGCAAAACTAAGCCTTCTTGAGTTTGAGAGTTTCACAGATAATGAAAATGGGTGCAAAGCATATATATTAGCTAATAAGTTTCATGAAGATGATCTGAAAGAAATTTTAAGCAGTTTACCTAATGAGTATGGTAATATACAATATACCATAAAGGAAATTGAACAGCAAAATTGGAATGAAGAATGGGAGAAAAACTTCGAACCAACTATAATAGCTGATAAATGCATAATACATGCACCTTTTCATACTGATGTTCCTGCATTGGAATATAATATTCTTATTGAACCAAAAATGGCTTTTGGCACTGGCCATCATCGTACTACTTTAATGATGATTAAACATTTATTAGCAATTGATGTTGAAGAAAAGAAAGTACTTGATATGGGAAGTGGGACAGGTGTGCTTGCTATTTTAGCTTCAATGAAGGATGCTGATTTAGTATATGCAGTTGATAATGATAAATGGGCTCATAATAATTGCCTGGAGAATATTGAATTAAATAACCTGGATAATATTATTGCTATTGAAGGTGATATTTCTTCTGTTAAAGATGAATTTTTTGATATTGTATTAGCTAACATAAATAAAAATACGCTGATACAAGATATCGCTTATTATGCAAATATTTTAACTACTGGCGGATTACTTATAATGAGTGGATTTTATGTTGATGATATTCCGGCCATAGAACAAGAGGCAAATGCGAATGATCTGTTCCTGAAAAAATACCTTGAAATGGATAATTGGGCAAGTGTTGTTTTTAGTGAAAAATGAAATACAATAAAAGCCACGAATTCACGAATAAAATATTTTTAATTAATTCGTGCATTAGTGGCTAAAATACCGTATGAAAGAGAAAAAGAATACATAGTTAACTATAAGGACATTGTATTACCGCATAAATTTTATGCAGATTTTGTAGTATTTGGTAAAATAATTTTAGAAATAAAAGCTGTCTCAGGAATAGCTGATGAATTTATTGCACAGGCTATTAATTATCTAAAAGTATCGAATAGTAAATTGGCACTGGTTGTAAATTTTGGAGAATTAAAATTGAATTATAAAAGAATTGTATTGTAGGCATATTAAAAAATAAAGCCACGAATTCACGAATAAAATATTTTTAATTAATTCGTGCATTCATGGCTAAAATAACAATATGGATAGACTATTTTTATAAATAATTCGTGCATTAGTGGCTAAAAAAAAAGATTTATTTCAATAAACCTGTTTGCTCATTAAAATCATTAATTAATTCATCCCATCTTTCAACCTGGTTAAACATACTTGGCCATATTTCCCTGTCATACCAAAGCTGATTAAGATCTTCTAACTCTTTCTCTTGTTGCTCAATCCATGTAAAATACTTTAGATTATGAATTATTTTCTGATCATTATATGTCAATTCTTTCATATTATCTGTTTGGGTTCCATAAAGACATTTTTCCATATCTTTGGCAGCTTGAATTTCATTATATAAGCCCCTTTCTTCTTTTAATTCTGATATTCTTGATTGATACATATCCGCAGAATCAGTTGCTATTGTAATAATTATATCATCTGATGTATATTCATAATATTTAGCAGTTTTTATTGCTGATAATAAATTACCTATTCCGGAAATACCGATTAAATGTAGATTATCAATTATTTCTTGTTCAATCCCTTCAGTTTCTAAGAAATCGTGTCCTTCTTTTTCGTTGAATAATCTTAGAAGCCGCATACAATCTTCGTCGTCAATTGCTGTTATCATATTTGTGTTTCTAACATTATGTATCCACGGAACATGTTTATCTCCTATTCCTTCAATCCTGTGCCCGCCAAATCCATTTCTTAATAAAGTAGGACACTGAAGTGCTTCAGAAGCTACTACATTAATGTGTGGATGTATATTTCTAAGGTAATCACCCGCGGCTATTGTACCTGCCGAACCTGTTGCAGAAACGTAAGAAGCAAATTTGCTTTTTACAGATTTTAATTTATTATAAACTTCTTCAATGGCTGGACCAGTGGTATTATAATGCCAGGCTGCATTTCCAAATTCATCAAACTGGTTAAAGATGATACATTCTGGCCGCGTTCTTCTTATTTCCCATACCTTGTCATAGATTTCTTTTACGTTTGATTCGCAACCTGGTGTTGCAATAACTTCAGAACCTATCTGATCTCTTAGCCAGGTAAATCGCTCTTCACTCATTTCTTCAGGTAAAATTGCAACCGATTCGGTTCCCATTAGTTTTGAATCAAAAGCGCCGCCTCTACAATAATTACCGGTAGAAGGCCAGACTGCTTTATGTCTGGATGGATCAAACTGTCCGGTTGTTATAACAGGGGCTAAACAACCATAAGCAGCTCCAACTTTATGCGATCCTGTAGGAAACCATTTACCAATTAATAAAACAATTCTGGCTTCAACACCAGTTAATTGTTTAGGCAATTCAATGTAATTAACACCTCCAAATAATCCACCGGTTTCCTTGGGTTCGTTTTTCCAGGTTATTCTAAAGAGGTTTAGCGGATTTAAATCCCATAAACCGATATTCTTAAGTTTATCTTTTATTCTACCCGGAATTAATTCCGGATTTCTTTGTTGTGCAAATGTTGGAAAGATGATGCCTTTTTCACGATACCTTGAAACAGCATTGTTTAGAACTTCTTTATTTACTACAGTGTCAATTGGTTTAATCATTATCAGATATTTGTTAATTTATAGTGCAAAAGTATATAATTATATAATTATAAGGTTAATATATCTTATAAAAATAATAAATGAAGAAATAAGGACTATATAAATCTATTTTTATAGATAAAAGAACTATTTTTAAAATATTGTTTAATGTATACAGTAATATTTTCTTTTATGATTAATGATTTAGATATAATTGACAGGCAAATTTTGAGTTTATTACAAGCTAATGCACGTATTACAACAAAGGAAATTTCAGAAAAACTTGGACTTACAAAAACTCCGATATATGAAAGGATAAAAAAACTTGAGCGAAAAAAGATAATTAAAAAATATGTTACAATACTGGATAACAGACAAATTGACCTGAGCTTAGTTGTTTATATTAATGTCTTATTGAATAAGCACACTAAAGAAGCAGTTGGATCTTTTGAAAATCAGGTTAAAAATTTTGATGAAGTTATGGAATGTTATTATATATCAGGGAATGCTGATTTTTTAGTGAAAGTAGTTTGTAAAGACATGGATGATTACCATGATTTTATTATGAACAAATTTTCGATAATTGAAAATATAAACCAGTTCTATAGTTCTTTTGTGCTTTCTGAATCCAAGACTGAAACAGCTTATTCTATTTAATAAAAAAAGCACTCCTTGAAGTGCCTTTTTTATTATGGAAAACCTATTTTTTCGGTAGCTTTGCCGGAGATAAATAGCTTATTTTACTTTCAGTCGTCATTTTATTATCAAACGGAGAATTAAACACTGTTACAGTCCAGTAATCGCCAACTGACATTGCACCAGGTGCTGTATAATTATAATATGCAGAATTTAAATAAAGTGTAACCGAGGGTGTTACTAAAGCTAATGGATCTTCCCTGTTAGAGAAATAATGCACATTCAATGTATATGAACCTTCTGCAGTACTATTGATGTATAAACTTTCTTCTGCATATGAATAACCATACATATTAATATCGTCATACAGATAAGGATTGTCATAATCCATATCTTGTATACCCCAGTCAGGATTAGGATTATTGTACCAGCAGCTATCATTTGTATTATTGTTTATCAGATGAATGTCAAAATCACCTGCACTTACATCATAGCTGTCTGAAGACCAATCGAGATTAATTTGTACTCTTTGTATTTCACCTACATAAATAAAAGCAGAACTATACAAATGTGAGGTTTCCTGGTTTTCTCCTATCCATACTTCAATTTCATTTTTAGTTTCTGTTAATGTTAGGTCGTGTGTAAACCAGCCTTTACTGGAATTTGTTTGTTGAATATCACCATCATTTACCTGAATTGATATCAGCGTATCGATATATGAGTTGTTTGTATATCTGGCATATCCTGTTACAGAAACATTATTTGAATGTATTACTACCTCTTCATATGAATTAAAAGAGTAACTATTATTTTCATCTTGTAACTTTAAATTATACAAATATGCATTGTAATCGCTTTGTCCTGAATACCAGGTCATAGTTATAGTAGGTGCATCTTTCGTTTCACCACCTTTAACCTTTACATTGAATACTTTACCTTCTATGTATTCACAACTCCAATAATCACAAATATAATCTTGCGCTTTTATATTATAATCACCCTTAGGAACATTTACTAATTTATAATTTCCTGACGAATCAGTTTGAGCAGTAATATTAGTACCTTCTAACCAAACAGTAGCTAAGTATGGTACATAATTATTGATATCAATTTCAGGATCAAGCCTAACTTTTCCTTCAATGGCGCCTATTGGTATTATTTCTTCTTTGTTGCAGCTATAAAAAACTATTAATATACTAAATAGAAAAATTATTCTTTTCATATAACCTCCTAAATTTTTATAAGTTTACTAATTGTTAATTTATCTAAATGATGCATAAATTTAATAAAGGGTTGCTTAAAAAAAAAGATTTAAGCACTTTTTTGTACTTGAGATAAAATTAGGTTTTTCAGCATATAATAGTAATGCAACGTTAAACTAGTATAGCGATTCCAAATTAACATTTCAATTATGCGATATCGATTTCATCCAGTTTCCATTTCCAAGTGAATACGCTTGGCATTTGATTTATCTCATCCAAATACTGATATATCCTCTGTTTTAGCTCATCTTTATC
>DAOVJU010000555.1 GCA_030632095.1 Chlorobiota bacterium | reverse complement strand
TTTTTGTAACCATGCTAAAACTTCCTGCTTGGCTAAACCATGTAATGGCCCTGCAAGAGCATTAATACATGAAGAAATTGAATAATACATGTCAGATAATGTACTTGATACCAAATGCCCTGTATGAGCACTGGCATTTCCACTCTCATGATCACTATGAAGAATGAAATACATTCTTGCAACATCATCATAAGGCTTATCAATACCCATCATATGTGCAAAGTTTCCACCCATATCTAAACTTGGATCAGAAGGAATGATATGGCCACCTTTATATTTTTTACGATAAATATATGCTCCAATTTCCGGAAGCTTGGCTAATAAATTCAAACCATCTTCATAAGTAGGATCCCAGTAATTCATTTTATTTAATTCTCCTGCATTATATTTCTTCACAAAAACAGATTCTTTTTGCATAGATAAAATTGCTGTTGAGAACATTACCATCGGGTGACTATCTTCCGGCATTGCATTCAAAATATCAAACACATATTGAGGAACTTTCTTTCGCTTATTAAACTCTGAGGCAACTTCTTTAATTTCTTCTTCGGTAGGAATATCTCCGGTTAAGAGTAAATAAACCAAACCTTCAACGTAAGGCATTTCACAACCCGGAACCTTTGGTAATTGTTCCAGGGCATCTAATAACTTTATACCTCTAAAACGAATTCCTTCATTTGGGTCAAGGTATGAAATATCAGTAACAAGACTTCTCACACCCCTCATGCCTCCAATGGCTTGGCTCATAGTAACTTCACCAACTTTAACATTTCCGTGTTCTTTTAGTAATTTGGTAGTTCTTGGCCTCCAGCCATCAATTTTTTCTTTCAACTTATCCTTTAATAATTGAGCCATAATATTTAAAATTTAAATTTATAATCAGAATGTCTAATTTAATAAATTCTTTGCAACTAAATAGCAAGACTATCAACAAATAAATATGTTATATTGCACGTTTTGAGAATAAAAAAAGCTTCACATTATTTTATGCAAAGCTTTCCGGTCAATTTCAATGACTATTTAAGACCTATTTTTTCAGATATTTGAAATCTTTGCCGATAAATCTTGCTGAATTACCAAGAGATTCCTCAATTCTTAATAATTGGTTGTATTTAGCTATCCTATCAGATCTTGAACCAGATCCTGTTTTAATTTGACCGGTATTTAAAGCAACTGCTAAGTCGGCTATAGTTGTATCTTCTGTTTCACCGGAGCGATGGCTTATAACTGATGAGTATGAATGTTGTGATGCTAACTGAACTGTATTAATAGTTTCAGTTAATGTTCCTATTTGATTCAGTTTGATTAATATTGAATTCGCTATATTTTCCTGAATTCCACGTGATAATCGTTTTACATTAGTTACAAATATGTCATCACCTACAATTTGAATTTTATTTCCAAGTTCTTTTGTCATTAATTTCCAGCCATCCCAGTCATCTTCTGCTAATCCATCTTCAATAGATAAAATAGGATAATCGTTAACCCAGCGTTTCCAGTAATCAACCATTTTTTCAGAGCTCAATTTATCACCTGTAGAAGCAAGATTGTAAACTTTTTCATCAACACTATAGAATTCTGATGCTGCAGGATCAAGGGCTATATAAATATCTTCTCCCGGTTTAAACCCAGCTTTTTCAATAGCACTTATTACATATTCAATGGCTTCATCATTTGATTTCAGATTAGGGGCAAAACCACCTTCGTCACCAACATTTGTTGAATAACCACCACTTTTAAGAACAGAACGTAAATTATGAAAAACTTCAATTCCCATTCTTAATGATTCACTAAATGATGATGCCCCAACAGGCATTACCATAAATTCCTGAACGTCAATATTATTATCAGCATGAGAACCACCATTTAAAATATTCATCATTGGAATAGGTAAAGTGTTAGCATTCACTCCACCAATATATTTAAATAATTCCTGTCCGGTTGTTTTAGCTGCTGCTTTTGCTGTTGCAAGCGAAACTCCTAAAATTGCATTTGCACCTAAATTTGATTTATTCTCAGTATCATCAAGTTCAATCATAGCCGCATCAATACCGCTTTGATCAAAAATATAATGCCCTTTAAGCTCTTCGTTCAATACTTTATTTACATTTTGAACAGCTTTTAAAACACCTTTACCCAAAAACCTTCCTTTGTCGCCATCGCGCATTTCAACTGCTTCATGAACACCTGTTGATGCACCGGAAGGAACTGCGGCTGTGCCTACTATTCCCTGATTTGTTATTACGTCAACTTCAACCGTTGGATTACCTCTTGAATCTAAAATTTCTCTTGCGAGAATTCTTGCTATTTGTCCCATTATCAATAAGTTTTATAAGTTTTGAAAAGAAAATAAATGTACAAAAAAAAGGGATAATTAAAAATTAATAATCCCTTTCAAACACCAATAATATCAAATTAATTATTCTTCAGTTTTTTCTTCGTCAGGTGGTTTATCTTCCTTTTTTTCTTCTTTCTTTTCCTCAGCTTTTTCCACCTCTTTAGTTTCTGCTTTTGGTTCTTCTTCAGTAGTTGTTTCTCCTACAACTTTAGCTGTTTCTTCTACTTTT
>DAOVJU010000143.1 GCA_030632095.1 Chlorobiota bacterium | reverse complement strand
CCAGGCGAACTTTCTCTTTAGCAAGCATTGCTTTTTTAATGTCGTTGTTTATTATTTCGAAAAGGCTCATAATTCATAAGTTGAAAGTTGTGTTTTGAGAGATGAGAAATGAGAAATGAGAGATGAGAAGTGAGAGATGAGAGGTGAGAAATGAGAGATGAGAGATGAGAAGTGAGAGATGAGAGGTGAGAGGTGAGAGGTGAGAGGTGAGAGGTGGGAAGGTGGGAGGTGAGTAAGGTAATTTTAGTTTAAAGTTTTAAATCTGCAATGAATCGACATTGTCGTGCAAATATTTATTGTCTTCGCTTAGTTTAATATTTTTATCTTCATCTTCAGTTAATGCAAACTTTGAGGTTTCAGTATCATCAGAAGAAGAAACATCTGATTCTTCAAGATCTATTTTCTTTCTAAGATAAGCCGGTTCTTTTTCCAATTCATTTATGTTTTTAGATTTTCTCGATTTGTAGCTTATACGTTTTAATTCTTCCTGATTCTTATTCAAACTTTTAGTTCTTTCTTCTTTCCCCTTATTTATATTTGCCACTTCAGTATTGAATGACAATTTTTCTTTCCCTAACGATTCTAATTCAAATTTCTCCAGTTTATCCCCTGTACCCTCAAACTCAATTGTTCGCTGTGGTGTAATTAATTCAATTGCATCATCCAGTGTATCATTTGTTATTGTTGGCCTGGGTTTAGATTGATTTACAGTAATAGTATCAGATAATGATACAACATCTTTTGTTTGCTTTTCTTCAACTGCCAACTCAGGAATACTATTCACGTTAAATCCTGTTGCAATTATTGTAATATTAATTTTATTTCCTAATTTTTCATCGGTTCCTATTCCCCAGATTATATTAGCACTTTGCCCACTAGCTTCCTGTACATAATCAGTAATTTGTCCAACCTCATCCATACGTATTTCTTCAGTTCCGGAAGTAAGGTTTAATAAAATATTGCTAGCTCCGTGAATATCATTATTGTTTAATAAAGGTGAACTTAATGCTTCCTGAATTGCTGTCATTGCCCTGTCTTCCCCATCAGCAGCAGCCGAACCCATAATTGCCACGCCACTATTTGTCATAACTGTCTGAACATCCGCAAAATCAACATTTACACTACCATGAACAGTTATAATTTCAGCAATACCTTTAGCCGCTATTGTTAGCACATTATCTGCATGGCCAAATGCATCAGAAACTGTAAGGTCTCCATACATTTCACGTAAGCGTTCGTTATGAATGACAAGTAAAGAATCAACATATTGCTTAATCTCTTTAATGCCTTCAATGGCTTGTTTCATTCGCTTTTGTCCCTCAAACCTGAACGGCATTGTTACAATTGCAACTGTAAGTATACCAAGCTTTTTGGCTTCTTCCGCGATAACTGGTGCAGCTCCTGTACCTGTACCACCGCCCATACCTGCTGTTATAAACACCATACTTGTATTATGATGTAAAAGTTCTGAAACCGTATTCAGGCTCTCAATTGCCGCTTCTCTCCCAATTGTTGGCTGATTACCAGCACCTTTACCTTCTGTTAAAGATTCACCTAGCTGTATTTTAACAGGTACAGGGCTGTTTTGTAATGCTTGTGCATCGGTATTGCAAAGCACAAAATCAACATCAGTTATTCCCTGTTGAAACATATGATTTACTGCATTACCACCTCCTCCTCCAACTCCAATCACTTTAATAATTGATGATTTATCTTTAGGGAGATCAAAACTTATTAAATCGTCTTTCATATACTCTAGTTTAAAAGTTGAATGTTCTCAACCTTCGCTATAGCTTCGGTTGATAAAAAAGTTGAAATTTGAGTGAAGTGTGTTGAGTTTTGAGCCAGATTTTATTCTTTTTATAAATCTTGTGTCTTTTGTCTTTATACCTCATGGTTTCTCAACTACATTTTATTGTCATCTACCTCAAAAAATCCCCCGAAACGCTCCATGATATCTTCAAAGAATTTTTTCTTTTCATGTTTAGGCTTATTCGTATTTTCATCATCAGCATTAACATGCTCACATTCTTTCGTTTGATCTTCCTCCTGGCTTCTTTTCTTCATATCTTCATATCCTTTCAAAATAAGCCCAATACTGGTAGAATACATTGGCTGGTTTATCTCATCAATTACATCGCTTGACAAATATTCATTTGGATAACCAATGCGAACATCCTGTCCGGTTTTCCATGATACTAGTTGCGGTAAATTGCGAAGCAGTGCTCCCCCACCTGTCAGAACTATACCAGCTCCAAGTTTATCGCTTATTCCAGAAGATTCAATTTCAAAATAAATCTCATCTATAATTTCTTCCATCCTGGATTGTATGATATGGGCTAAACTTTTGAAAGATATTTCTTTTGGCGGCCTGCCGCTAATACCTGGTATTGTAACTACTTTATTTTCCTGGGCACTGTCTGCCAGTGCCGATCCAAACTGTATTTTTAACGATTCAGCCTGACGGTCAAGAATTGAACAACCGGTTTTTATGTCATTGGTTACAATATTACCCCCAAAAGGTATAACAGCAGTATGATGAATAATTCCATCATAATAAACTGCAATATCGGTAGTCCCTCCTCCAATATCTACCAAAGCTACGCCGACTTCCTTTTCATCATCTGTTAAAACCGCATCAGAAGAAGCAAGCGGTTCAAGAATTAGTTTATTTATCTCTAAGCCAACTCTTTTAACGCATTTTTTAATGTTATTTACCGCACCTACATTTCCGATCACAATGTGGAAATTTGCTTCTAACCTTTTGCCTGACATTCCAACCGGATTCTTTATACCCGTTTCATTGTCAACTATATAACTCTGTGGAATAACATGAATTATTTCTTCACCTACTTCAATCGGAATTTTATGCATATCATTTATCAAGGCTAAAACATCTTCCTTAGTTATTTCATCATCATATGAATCACGATTAATATATCCCCTGTTTCGAATACTCTTGATGTGTTGACCTGCAATACCAACATAAACTGAAGATGTTTTTATATTAGCATTTTCTTCAGCATTTTCCACTGCTATTTTTATTGAATTAACTGTTTCTTCAATATTCAGCACAACTCCTCTTTTTACGCCTTTAGAGGTTGTCCTTCCATAACCTAATATTTCAAAACGCCCATTTTCATTTCTTTTACCAATTACAGCTACAATTTTAGTTGTACCTATATCAATTGCTGCAATAATGTTGTTTGTTGAGCTCATACTGTTTGATTTTATATTGATTATTTATTTCTAATTTCCTATAATTATTATTTTATACTAACTAAAGAATTCAATATCTAACTTAGCGTTTTCATTAATTACTTTTCAGTACAAATTACCTGGTTTTCATACTTTAGATTAATTAACCGATAATTATTCCATCCATATTCTTTAAACCCATGTTCATAAACTGCTCCCAGCTTTTTAAACTTACGCTCATAGTTTTCAATGTTTCCAAATAGGATAATATGCGTTCCAACTCTTGGAACAAGTTCAATTTCATTTTTCTCATTAAAATATATTTGCTGTATTTGTGCATTCCAAAACTTATCACTGGCTATAAAATCAGCAAGCTTATAAATTTGTTTCAAAACCAATGATGATTTGTTAATGCTATCATCTTTTGACAAAACATTTCGTGTATAATAATTATGGTATGGTTCACTTATATTACCGTTAGCTATAAGAACATGCGCTGAAAACTTATCGGATAATGGCATTAAGAACCCGTTTTCATCAATATAATAGCTTTCTTCGTTATCATTAATAACCCTGACAATTGGTTTGCGCTGGGTAACTTCAATATTAAGTACTCCTTTATGGTTAAAATATACTTCTGCTTTATTAATTGTTGGATGATTATTTATAATATTTTCAAGTTCAGTTCTGTTAATATTTATTAATTGTTCCCCAATCAGGTTAGCTCTTTTATCATTCAATAATGTTAATACATCTTCTTTTTCTATGAAATGATTTTTTGTTCGATCAACTATTTCAACATCCAATGATTTGCAGACTTTCATATCATGCTCTTTGTTGATAAAACCAAATATCACCAGTATATAAGTCAAGACAAATAACCAAATCAATATTTCTTTTAGCTTTTTCATTAATTCTATTCCATCTTTTTAAGAAGCAGTTTTTTTATTGGTTCAACCATCTTGTCGATATCCCCTGCTCCGAGTGTCAATACAACTTCGCAATTATCTCCGGTAAACTGCTGCCAAAATTCTTGTTTTGTGGTCAATAATTTATTCTTAAGCTTAACTTTATCAAATATTATTTTTGATGTGACCCCTTCAATTGGTCCTTCTCTAGCCGGATATATATCTAATAAAATCAATTCATCAAGTAATGAAAGACTTTCAGCAAATCCATTAGCAAAATCGCGTGTTCTGCTATATAAATGGGGTTGAAAAATCCCTGTAATTTTTTTACCGGGAAACAGATCCTTTACAGAATTTATGCAAGCTTTTAGTTCTTCCGGATGATGTGCATAATCATCAATAAATACTAGTTCTTTTATGTTTATCATGTATTCAAACCTGCGTTTCACACCCATAAAGCTTGCAAGTGATTTTTTAATTTGAATGCTTTCAATACCTTCAATCATTGCAACAGCTATGGCTGCAACAGCATTTTCAACATTCACCAGCCCCGGAATTCCAATCTCAATATCTTTTATTACACCAAACGGAGATGCCAAGGCTACAATATACTTACCATTAACTAATTTTATCTCCCTGATATAAAAATCTGATTTCCCATGTAATGAATAAGTATATTTCAAAATGTCATTTCTTGATGAAATCTCATCTGCAATAATATTTTTGATCAACAGTTTGCCATTTTTCGAAACCTGACCGGCAAATTGATTAAAAGAATTAACTAAATGTTTTCTTTCGCCATAAATATCAAGATGATCAGCATCAATGGCTGAAATAATGGCAAAACATGGATTCAATTGTAAAAAGGACTTGTCGAATTCGTCTGCTTCAACTATAACATAATCGCTTTTGCTATTTGCAATTAGATTTGTATTGTAATTTGAACTTATACCACCTAAAAAAGCATTACAACCATAATCAGAATTATTAAATATATGTGCAATAATACATGAAATGGTTGTTTTGCCATGTGTCCCTGCTATGGCAATTCCCTTTTTATGTGAAATAATCAATCCTAATGCTTTACTCCGTTTAATTACTTCAAATTTTGTATTTTGAAAGTAATTTAGCTCTTTATGATCTTTAGGAATTGCAGGTGTGTAAATAATTAAAGTGTCTTTATTGTTTATTTTAAAGTTTTGAGGAATCAGGTTCAAATCATCTTCATAATGAATATCAATACCTTCCTTTTCTAATGTTTCGGTAAGTAAAGTTGATGTACGGTCGTAACCTGCAATGTTTTTACCCAGATATTTAAAATACCGGGCAATTGCACTCATCCCAATGCCACCAATTCCAATAAAATAAACATTATGTAAGGTTTCTATATTCATTCTAATTAACCAGTTTTAATATTTCGTCGGCAATCTTTTCATCTGAATTTAAAAAAGCCATTTTCTTAATATTGGCTGATAATTGATACAATCTGCCTTCATTATTCATTAAGCGAATGGCATTATCGCATAAAGCATTAATAGCCTCATTATCGCTTACCATTATTGCTGCTTCTTTTTTTACTAATGCCATTGCATTTTTTGTTTGATGATCTTCTGCAACATTAGGTGACGGCACTAAAATGACAGGTTTTCCTGTAAGGCATAATTCTGAAATTGTTCCGGCCCCACCCCTTGAGATTACAACATCAGCAATTGTAAATGCATAATCCATTCGGTTAATAAATTCTTTAACACAAAGTAGTTTTGACTTATTCTCTTCACTAATTTTAGTTGCTTCGTTGATATAATATTTGCCTGTTTGCCAAATAACCTGAATGCCGTTTTCAAGTAATTTATCTAACCCGCTGGCAATGCTTAAGTTTATGGTTTTAGCTCCCAGGCTACCCCCTAAAACAAGCAAAGTTTTATAAGTAGGTTTCAGGTTAAAATATTTAAATGCTTCAATATGATCAATTTTTTGCATTATATCTTTTCTAACCGGATTCCCGGTTAAAACAAGTTTTTCAGCAGGGAAATATTTATCCATTCCTTCATAAGCAACACATATTTTATGTGCCTTCTTTGCTAATAATTTATTTGTTATTCCAGCATATGAATTTTGTTCCTGAATCAATACAGGTATCTTCATCCTGGCCGCTTTATACAAAACCGGCCCACTAGCAAAACCGCCAACACCAATAACAACATCAGGTTTAAATGTTTTCAGGATTTTTTCTGCCTGCATTAAACTTTTAAATAGATTAATTGCTACTCCTATATTTTTAATTGTAATTTTTCTTACCAAACCCTGAACCGGTAATCCAATTATTTCATATCCTGCCTGAGGAATTTTTTGCATTTCCATTCTATCTTTAGCTCCAATGAACAATAATTCACATTCAGGCACTTTTTGTTGAAGTGCCTTAGCAATTGAGATAGCCGGGAAAATATGTCCGCCGGTCCCTCCTCCACTAATAATTATTTTCAATTTCTTGTTCATTTTCAATTGCTTCTAATTCTGCTTGTAGTTTTTCTTCTTTAATAGTTCTGCTTACACTTAATATAATACCAAAAGCTATACTGGTGAAAAGTATTGATGTACCCCCCATGCTTACTAATGGCAAAGTTTGGCCGGTTACAGGAAAAACATTAACAGCCACAGCCATATTTATCATTGCTTGCAAAACAAGGCTTAACATTAATCCAATAACCAAAAATGCAGGAAATGTCCGATCACATTGCCGGACTATTGCACCTGCATGATATAATAGAAAAAGATACAGGAAGAGTACAAAAACCCCACCTATTAAACCATATTCTTCTATGATGATTGCATAAATAAAATCGGAATATGGATGTGGTAAAAAATTACGTTGTGTGCTGTTTCCTGGTCCTTTTCCAATTACCCCCCCGGTAACAATTGCAATTTTTGCCTGTTCAACCTGGTAATTTCCCTCTTCATTACCTTCCACGAAATTGACAACCCTGTTTTTCCATGTACCAATTCTTCCGGTATTTCCTGATGATAATCCTATTCCAATAAATATAGTTACCAATAATGCTCCCAAAACAAGTAAACCTCCCAAATGCCTCATATTTATCCTACCTACAAACATAAGTAGGAATGAAGTAAGAAATAATAATGCTGCAGTTGAAAAATCTGCTTTTATTATCAATCCGCAAACAACCACAATTGAGATCATTAGTGGTAAAAAGGTTTCATTGAATTCTTTTATACGGTCTTGCTTTTTAGAAAGCTGTTGGGCTATAAACATTATTAATGCCAGTTTAGCCATATCCGAAGTTTGAAAGGTCAAGCCGACTACAGGTAAAGTTATCCACCGGGTCGCTTCATTTAAACTCGTCCCTAACATTAATGTTAGTAACAATAATGGAATAGAAATAATTAATAGTATGGATGAAATCTTATAAAAGAATTTGTAATGAATTAAATGAACGATATAGGTTATAACTAATCCTAAACCAAGCAAAATTGTTTGTTTCATAAAAAAGTAAAAAGTATTCCCTCCGTGATATTTATATGCTAATGTTCCTGTTGAGCTGTAAACTGCTAACATTGAGAACATTGATAAAATAATTATCACTGCCCAAATGACTAAATTTCCACGTAAATATTTTGCAATTTTTTCTACCATAGATTTATTACAAATTTCTTACAGCACTTTTAAACTGCCTTCCACGATCTTCATAATTTTCAAATAAATCAAAACTTGCACAAGCAGGGCTTAACAACACAGTTTCATCCATTTTTGCTAACTTATACGACTCCTTAACTGCTTCAGTCATCGAAGAAGTTTCTTTAATAGTTTCGACACATTCACTAAAATATTTAAAGAACTTAGAATTATTTTCACCTAAACAAACTATAGCTTTTACTTTTTCTTTT
>DAOVJU010000127.1 GCA_030632095.1 Chlorobiota bacterium | reverse complement strand
TTAAAAGTACCTATAGTTGAAGAAGATGGTAAATATACAGGAGGAAAAAGTAATAGCAAAGGTACACCACAAGGTGGCGTAATATCACCATTATTGGCAAATATATATATGAATTTGCTGGATAGGATAGTAAATAATCCAGAGGGATATTTCTCGAAACGAGGAATAAAGATGATAAGGTATGCAGATGACTTTATATTAATGTCAAAACATATTAATCAAGAAGCTATCATAAAGGCACATAATTATTTGGACAGAATGGGGTTAATAATAAATACAGAAAAGAGTAAGCTGGTAAATGCATGTGAACAAGCTTTTGATTTCTTAGGTTTTACATTTAGGTACGACCAAAGTCCATTCTCAAAAAGGGGTAAATTTTGGAATGTATTTCCAAAAGCCAAATCTCAAAAGAAAATACGACAAAAGATAAATATAAAGCTGAAATCCATAGGACATTACTCGGCAGAAATGGTTGTAGAAGAGTTAAATCCTATAATAAGAGGTTGGATGAATTATTATAAAATTGAAAAGGTCAGTTACACTCAAATAGCACTCAAAGATTTAGAGGATTATTTGCGTAACAGGTTGTATCGTTATTACAATCGTAAAAGTCAAAGGAAATCTAGCTTGTTTGGTAAACAAGCCTTCAAAATACTAGTTGAAGAATATGGTTTAATAAAACTATATCGAACCAGTGGCTTACGACCTGTGAATACTTTAAGATGAAAGTTTTTAGGAAAGCCGTATGCGGGAAAACCGCACGTACGGTTTGATGAGGGGGCTGGAAGGATAAGGTCTGAAATTGTGAGAAATTCCATTACCGCTTGTCCTTTCACTCTACTCTACTGGCTATTATTATTTTTATTAATACTGATTAGAAATTTTATTAATTTTGAAACTTTCTCAAACATTACATTTTCTGAATAAACAAACATGAAATTAATTTATACGCTTCTAATTATAATATTTTCTGCAAGCTTTGTTCCTGCACAGGAAGAATGGAGCGAACCCATTCAAATCGCACCTGATACAATGAGCTGTTTTCATCCTGACATGGTCATAGATAATTCTGGAACTTTACATTGCGTATGGTCGCATAAAATTGATAATAATTTTTTTAAAATATACTATTCAAAATCCCAAGACAAAGGCGAAACATGGACAGAACCCGAAGATATTTCGTTAAACACGCATTTATGGATGGCAGAACCACATCTGGCAGTAGATTCTGAAAATAATTTATATTTAACTTATGATTATAACGCCGGTGATCCAAATAATATGCATATCCTTTTCAAAAAATTTAATGGTACAAACTGGAGCGAACCTGATACAATTTCTGTTAATATGCCAGGTTCAATGCATAATAAATTAATAATTGATAATAATAATAGGATTTATGTATTTTGGAACAGATGGGAAACGTCTTATTATCGATATTTTGAATATAATATCTGTAATGAAATTTATTGTGTATTTGATAATGATAGTAATTATCATACAATGTATAAAGCAGCAATTGACAATGAAAATAATATATACTGTATAGGATTTTTTCATTATTATGGGCAATCACATTATGAAGATAGGGTAATTTATTTTACATATAATTATATAGATAATATATGGAGCAATATTCTAATACTTAATGATAACCGAAGCTGGCAAGGGAGCGATATTGATATAGACAACAGCCAATTACCACATGTTGCATGGGGTGAATATACATCAGTATTTCCTGATCCAACCCATGATGCTACTTTTTATACATATTTTAATGGTTCTGACTGGATGCCAAATGAAATTGTAGTAGAAGATCCATCTTATCAGACAATAGCCATAGACCAATACAACCACCCACATATAGTTAACCGCGAAAAAACTGATTCAGGCAAACAGTTGATACATTATTATAAATACCAAAACAACTGGGAGGGAACTATTATAGATGAAAGCTATAGCTTTTTTGATTCAAAATTAATTTTTAAAGATAGTATCTTGTTTTTTATATATAAAAAATTACCAGTGCCAGGCGGGAAAGGGAAAATTATGCTTTCAAAATATATTGTACCTGTGAGCATTCCTGAGAACGCGATAAAATATTATTATTCAAATAATTTGAATCAAAACTATCCAAACCCATTTAACACGGAAACAACCATACATTTCTATCTGAACAAAAGCGGATATACAACATTAAAAATACTCGACCTGCAAGGCAGGCTCGTAACAACATTAATAAATGAATATAAAGAAAAAGGCGAATATGCGGTTATCTGGAACGGTAAAGACAAAAACAGAAAAGAGGTTAAAAACGGCCTTTACCTGTACCGCTTACAGGTAGACAAACGTAGTATGACTCGTTCTTTACAATTATACTAAACCAATTGTTGAACTTAAAATTTAATTAACAATGAAAAACAAAATTTTTGTAAGCATCCTGGCAATTTGTTTATTATCAGGAGCAATTGCTGCACAGGAATAATATTCTGAAGAAATAAAAAAATCAGGAGGTATTTACATCAAAACCCGGAGTTTTCATTCGAAGAATTCAAAATGCATACCCTATTCCCCATCCTATAAAATCCCCGCCATTGAGGCGTGCTTTTATACCAAAACCTGCAAATATTTGATCAGTAACGAAATACCGAACACCCAAATAATAAAAAAAGTTATCTTTCACTATACTATAATAATCAATATAGTAGCCAACATTGGTAAGAATTGAAACCTTATTTAAATTCAATTTATGGGCCAGGTAAATACCATTATAAATGAATCTTTTTTCTTTATCGAAATATGAAGAATCTGTATTAAAATAGTGATCAAATGTATTATCATAAACAAGATCAATACCGGCTCCTATACTTCGTTTAGCGTTTGTATAAAAATATACATCAGCAGCTACAGAATAAATAAAATAATTGTTACCAAGTATTCGAGTTTGTTTTGAACCAACAACTGCTGTTAAATAATACTTTCTTTTATTGTTTGTTGATATACGCTGATTTTTACTATGGTATTTTTTAACATTAAATTTATACGATAAACCGGTTTCGAATGCTATCAGGTTCAAACCTTCATTAGGAAGCTTGATGTTTCCGTTTGAAATGTGATAAAAGTTAAATCCTAATAACAACAAGTAGTTTTTGTAAAGCTGAATTCTGGAATTAATTCCAAAATGAGCAAATACATTAATTTTTGAACCATTTGCAAGGTTCAGGTAATTAATTTGTGGATGAAAAGGATTATTAATTAAAGAAGATCCTATTGAAACTGTGTAGTAAATACCTGATTTTTTTACTTTATAAAAAGGCATATTAATCTTATAATATATAGTAAAGGAATTGCCTAATATTTGATTTTCATCCAGGAAATTACACATCAATCCCAGGCCATGATCAGGATTTCTGAAAGATTGTGACCATGACATAGAATCCAGGTTTCTTTTGCCAAAGTATAAATTGAACCCTTTTTGCCGGCTTTCAATAAAAAATTTTCCAGGCTTAAGGCTAGGTATGGTTAAACCATATAAACCAGATACTTCAAAATAATTATTTTTTTGATTAGTTTCCTGGGCAATGCCCAAAGACCAGCTAAAAATAAATATGGAAACTAAAGTTTGTTTCATTACATAAAATATTTCCTTCAATATGTCAAATATATATTGCTAAAAGTCAGAAATAAAATCACCAAAGATTAATCATTAAAATTAAAACCTTTCACTATTTTACCAATTTTAAAGGCTATTCCCCATTCAATAAAATCTGCAGTAAATACATGCGATCTTAAAAGAATTCTCCCGTAAACTCTTGGAGTTATACAATATATAAAACCTATATTTTGAAAAAACCGGTCAGACATTTTAGCGGATGAATAAAAAATATATCCTGGTTGTGTAATTATTGAAATTCGACCAAATTTAAAATAGTTGGATACAAAAACCCCATATCTCATTTTATTCAGGAACTTATTTGTTAAAGTACTGTCATCTTTAATTTTTATAAATACTGAACCATCATAATATATATCCATTCCGATTCCTGGCCTTATTTTGTAATTTATATGCCTTCCATAATCAATAGACATGGTTGATACCATGAATTTTCCATCCAATAAAAATTCTTTGTATCCAGCAGACACACTTATCAATAAATCATTGTTTTTTTGAAATTCTTCTTTTTCCGAATATAAATAATTTGGTTTTTCTTCAGTCAGATTATAACTAATCCCGGCATGAAGAGCCGGCATATTTATACCTATATTAGGTGTTTTAACTAATCCATTTGAAGTATGGGCGAAATCTAATCCAGCTATCGCGTTCAATTGCTTTGTCAGATGATAATTTATGGAAAACTCAGCATTAAAAATCCCGTTTAAACGAGTGGCAATTATAATATTGTTATAATTATTCTCTATGTCGAAAATTTTATTATGCCATGCCAATCCACTCGAAAAATTAAAGTTAAATGACCAGTTTTTTTTTTATGATCAAAGGAAAATCAATATAATAGAAAACCGAAAATATTTTTCCTAAATATTCATTCCGTGTATCGGTATAAAACACACCAATACCATTGTGCGGGTAGTTATATCTCTGATGCCATGGTTTATTCCCTAAACAATAACCACCGGCATTTAACTCAAATGAACTAAAATGACTGTTTTGATAATAAGTCATAAATTCATGGTGAGCAGCAACAAAGGTATAATGACTTTTAAACTGATATATGTTCAGTTTCTCAGTTAGGACATTTTGTGAAACACCAATAATAGTATTCAGAACTACAATTATGACTAATCCAATTCGTTTCATAAAAATTTACCTGGGAATTAGCTGACCGGTTGAAGTGATATCAATTATATTGATTATTCCTGGTTCTCCGTAATAATATATGTTCCCGGATCTATGAATTTCAACATGCAAACGCTGTGATGTCCTCACATGGCAGTCGCCTGTAGAACTATTTACTACCCAACACCTGTTCGAATTTAAGTCTTCAGCAAACACATAACCCGTTCCATAATTAAGAACACGTAAAGAATCAGTCAGTCCGGTTAAAATAAAATCTCCTGTTGTATGTGATGCTGTAAAGTAGAAAGCTTCTACATCAACATCCAGTTTCATTTTAGAAATTGGCGACGCAGCTTCAACTACAAGGTAGTTGGCTGTAAATGTATTTAAAGTCTCTACATCGCTATATCCAAGTACAAATAATCTTCGCAGAGTATTAGAGGATATATAAAGTTTTATAGGTATATCATAACTTCTGAGCCAATTACATCTGTTGTTATTTCTAATTTTTAAGGTATCATCCTCTATCACAGAGCTAATGCCATCAATAAGGTTTTCACCTGCTTCAATTTTAAGGAAATTAACCGTATCGGTTATTATGTAAACATTGAATTTATCGTAAATACTTAAACAGGTAAAATCCTTCAATGAGCGTGTTTCAGTGATTATATCACCAGTTGGAACAAAACAATTTCCTCCGTCTTTTTCGCATGACAAAAAAGCAATTATAACTAATATGATAAACGGATATCGCAAAATACTTCTATTTTGATTTTAATAAAATATAATTTTTAAATTCTGCAATTGCTGCACCAAACAAAAGTTTATTTTCAACAAATGTAACAAGCTTGTTTTTAAAACGTTCATGCCGGTTTGATGGCCTTTTTTTATTAGGTTTTCCGGTATATTGTAATTCATCTTTCCAGTTAAATCTGGCAATCCATTCTTCCATCACTTCAGGATGTGAGCCTTTAAAAGCCGGAAGCATATTTAATGGCCCATAATCAAAATTGAATTTTTTGTTTTTATCCATTTCAGCAACCTTATCTTTCCCTTTATGGATTGTGGCAAGTGCTTTTGTTTTATTCTTCATCAATTTTGGTGGCCTTACCCATCCATAATGATAAACATAAGCATCAATTTCAGCCACTTTCAATTTATATGTATTTTGTTGTTGGCGATAGTTTAAACCATCAAAACCAGGTATGCGCCGAAATGATTGTGCTGATTCCCATGAATGAATTTCCGGGTTATTTCTTACAATTCGTATTTCTTTTTTGTACCAACCATGCGAATTATGATAATGCCAATAATCGCCCCATAAATGTTTGTATTTAAATAATAATCCTTCCACTTCTTTGTCATCTGCTAATTGCCCGCACCGGCTTTTAATCAGGGGTAAATATTTTTCATGAATTACTTCATCGGCCTGCAAATAAAAAAGCCAGTCACCAGAACAATGGCTTTTTGCAATATCGGTTTGATGAGCGTTTTCCATGCCTCTTGGATAGTTCTCAATGTCCCAAACCGTATCAATTATTTTAACTTTCTGATCATTTATGCTTTCTATTTCTTTTCTTGTATTATCATCTTTATCACAATCTCCAAGTGCTACAATAAATTCATCTACAACGGGCAAAATAGACATTATAGCCTGTTTCACAGGATAATACAGCTTATCGGCATTTTTCGCCATTGTAAATCCACTAATTTTCATAATATTTTGCTTCTATTTTTTTTACCTGTTCTGCCAATATCTTGAGAGTTATAGTGTAATGCGTAAATGATTAAATGCATAAATTTTATTTATTGCTCATATATAATGAATTTTTGGCTTTTGTCATAATTTTCTATGAAGATTGACTTATCAAATCATTCAATCATTTTATCATTTTATCATTAATACTTTACCTAATGAATTCGAGGTTTTCCTAAAGAACTATTTACAAACTGGTAATAATTTTACTTTTTTAGTAATTAAACTTCTGGGATTTTCCTTGTTCAATGTATTACCATTTAATATTTGCTCATACAATTTTAAATAATCTTCGGTCATTTTCTTAGCCGAAAAATTATCATATACAAACTCGTGACAATTCCTTCGGTTGAATTGGCCCATATCTTTAAGGGCTTCCACTAATTCTGACATATTATTTGATAAAAAACCCCTTTCCTTGCTTATAAGTTCGGGTAATGAACCATATTCTGTACCAAATACAGGGCAACCAAAATATAAACTTTCTAAAATAGCTAATCCTAAAGGTTCGTGCCATCTAACCGGAAACAATAAGGCATCAGCATGTTGAATTATTTTACTTTTTTTCTCCCCCCCAAGCATTCCATAATACTTAATATGTCTCGAAAAAGTGATTTTTTTACCCCCAACAACTGCTAAATTTCTTTTTGCTTTTTTTGTAATCCAAATACAATCTTTCAAATTTTTCTCTCTTCGTGATGCTTTGGCAAGAAACAATAAATGCCGTCTACGAGCATTTAAATCTACTTTCCCTAATTCATCAAAATCTAATCCGTTGTAGACAAACATTTCTGAATTATGTCTTTGAGCGTGATTCCTGGAAACAAAAACCGTATTTATATCAAATTCTTCACCTGGTTTACCATTTCCATGAATAGTAGTTATGAATGGGTTTTTAGTGATTTCCTCCTTTAATGGTGCATGAAAATGAAGAATATCAACGTCATCTGGTATTTGTAAATCAATACTTTCATTAGGATTGTAAGGTATTATATTTCCAAAAGGGCAGCTTGATCCTTTCTTTACCAGATAGGAAATTTTGTGTCCCATTTTAACCATTTCCTTTCCCTGTGCCCAAATATCACGTTGGGTTCCACCATATGTATAAACAGGAATAACAGAATTTTGAAATATAAGTAAATGCATTTAAAGAAATCTTTGTAAACGAAACTAGCTTGCTAAAGTAACAAGCTAAAAATCAATAATCAAATATTTATTTCATTCTGTTTAGTAGTACCTTATTATCTACTTTTCATGCCTCTGGTTCTTCAAAACTATTCATTATATTTATATATTACCTGCAAGCTTCCAAAACGACTAGACTGCTAAACTGAAACGAAAAAAAATGCCATCCCTTAAATAGCACATTTGATTTTTTACCGACACAAAACCAACCAAAAAAAACCAAAAGAGCTATTTTTTTGCCATCACACCGGATTAATTGTACTTTTGAATAAGTTAAAAAGGAATGTGAATTTAATTAAATGGAAATATTTCAGAAGTCAGTAATAAACAAGCATTTAGCTAACTTTAATAAGGAGCAAGTTGAAAAGGCATATCAAAAATTCAAGGAAAATTTCAGTTCTGCTAAGATTGAACAAATCAAACAACTAAAAGAAGAAGAATATCAGGACGGATTTTTAAGAGATTTATTCGTTGATGTTTTCGGTTACACTTTAAAACCTGATGACAACTATAATCTGGTAAGAGAATTTAAAAATCAAGAGGACGGAAGAAAAGCTGATGGAGCAATTTTAAAAAACGAAAAAGCGATAGCAGTAATCGAACTGAAATCGACCAAGACAAAAGACTTAAAAAGCATAACAGAACAAGCCTTTAATTACAAAATTAATCAACCGG
>DAOVJU010000195.1 GCA_030632095.1 Chlorobiota bacterium | reverse complement strand
TTCTTAGAATAAAATGTTTTAAAATAACTCGTTATTCTTTCAAGTTTTATTCTCAAAATCTCACCCTCTCTTTGGTTTCTGTAAATTTAATTTTATATCGAACTCAGGTTATTATGTGTTTATAACTAAAATAGTAACTCTTTAGAAAATCGCTGATTTTTCGGAAAAAACCTTATAAAAATATTAACGGCATAAGTAATTTAACAAGCAATTAGTAAGAAGTTAAAACTTTAAGTACTTTAGGCACTCTAAGTATTTTAGGCACTTTTAATTTAAGGCACTGAGTAGTTACAACTTATCTTATATTATACCTGTCAGGCTGGTTAAAAAAAGTAATATCGGCATAACCTGCATATATTTATTAATTAAAATTTTGCCAGCTTTCTTCCTTTTGCAAAGGGAATTTTTACCGAAGCATAAAAATCAAGCCCCGAAAAGCTTTTGTAATTAAACAAATTATTCAATTTGTCTGTTCCAATGGTTAGGTAATAAACTTTTACTGCAATTCCAATACGTGGACTTTTTACTTCATATAACGAAAAAGGGATACAAAAAGCAAACAACTTGCTTTCATATCTAATTGAAACAGATAACTGTGATGGTCTTTTTATACATATTTCACCCAAATTTATACCTTGAAAATAAATACCATTTAAGTACCAGTTTTTCATTAAATTAAAATCCAGTTGAATACTCATTGCAGTTGGTAAGCAAACCGAAAACTGATTATTATATAATGTTAAGTTCGAATCACTATAAAAAGCATAACTAATGTCTTTGTTATATTGGTCCAGGTTCGTGAAACTTAACGCATTTAAATTTTGCCAGTCGGTACTTGCATCATTGTAAACATAATGTTTCGCATTTTCTTTAAACTTTATGCATCCAACATCAAGCAATGATAAACCAATTCTATAATTATATTCATTGAACTTTTGCTCTTTGATTTTGTCCACGCCAAAATAGGGATTAGCTTTAATATTCTTCTGATAGTAAATTCCAAAATCAAATCCAACATTATATCCTTTATACAAATTATCCGATGTAAAACTATTATCAGTGTAATCAAGAGGAAGCGAATAAGCATATTCACCATCAAAGTTTATGTTTATTGAAATACTATCATTTGAAACCGAATAGTCAATTTTATTATTTAGAAAATATCCTCCGGCAATACCAAACATATTTTTAATTGTAACACCTATTGACCATTGATTCTTCCCGGTAGCATTTAAAATATAAGCATAACTTAGGTTAAATTCTTCCCAGGTTAAATCTATCAACATGAATTCCTCGGCTTCGAAACTCCTGTAATGCAAAGGATTGTCTGCTATACCAAACAAGCCCAGATTTGCAGCCATATAAGGTACATCAATTATTGAACCGGCCGATCTGATTGAATTACTAATTGCAAATGAATGACGCCCTAATACCAACATTGCTGAAAGGCCATAAATTCTTAAATTATAAAAAGCGCTTTTCTTCTCATCATTCTCTAATTCATGAATAAATTGTCTTGTTGAGCTAAGAGATTTTGGAGGGTCTTTCAGGATATCAAATATTTTATCTTCACTACGATCTATATATAAATAATTATTTTGAAAGAATAAATTTGTTGTAAAAAGGTTTATGTCTAAATATAATTTAGAGCAAGTAAGATAACCGGGATTAATAAGTAAACTATTTGTGCCTGAATAATTACCATTAACCAGCCCAAGCATCTCCTGCGCATTAACAGGAGTATATAGAATTATTAATACAAATAAAAAACTTAATCTTTGCATTTTAAACTAGTAAATATCAATTACATCAAGCATTTTCTCATCCGAATTAAAGAATAAAAGTATAAATTAAGAGCTTCAACCTTTCTTCTATATGATTTCACTCAATAATTTATGAAAAAATAATGACGTTTACAATCTGCCAGAAAGTATTTTCAAAAGTTGTTGCAGATATTGTTGCAAAATATACGTTGTATATAATACCGCCTGGAAAAACCCATTTGACCATTGTTATTTGGAATTTTGAAAACTTTGCTAAAAAAATAAGTTTTTAAGGGGTAATAATATAACTTGCCCTACTTTTGAATTGAAAGTTTTTTGCTCGCTAAATTACTATTTCGATTAAATTGTAGTATTATGATGTAAAAATATTTTGTTTAAATTGACAAAAAAATAAATCTATGTATGAATCTTTAAAAATACTCGACGATATAAGATTAAACTTCAGTGCCAACAGTTTGTTCGTGTTAAATTTAACACTGGCATTTATTATGTTTGGAGTTGCCTTAGAACTCAAACTTGATAGATTTAAACACGTTGTTATCAGTCCCAAACCAACCATACTTGGTGTTTTATCACAGTTTGTAATTTTACCCATTATAACACTAATGCTGGTATTTGTTTTAAATCCAGCGCCCAGCGTTGCATTGGGAATGATTTTGGTGGCTGCTTGTCCAGGAGGTAATATTTCAAATTTTATGACTGCACATGCAAAAGGTAATACTGAACTTTCTGTGAGTTTAACAGCAATAGCAGATTTCTCAGCGCTTTTTATGACACCGTTTAACTTTGCATTCTGGGGAGGCATTTATGCTAAAATATACTCAGCATCTTCAAATATGATAATACCTATAGAAATTGATGTACTTGAAATGTTTAAAACAATGATTATACTGCTTGGCATACCGTTAACACTAGGTATGTTATTTGCAAAATATTTTCCAAAAGCTACAGCTAAAATTCTCAAACCAATTAAGATATTTTCAATTATTATCTTTTTTGGATACATTGTTGCTGCTCTTGCAAATAATTTTGAATATTTTATTAAGTATGTACACTTGATATTTGCCATTGTCTTGATTCATAATGCCCTGGCATTAACTACAGGTTTTTCAATAGCCAGGATTTTCAAGTTGAGAAAGAATGATGTACGTACTATAACCATTGAAACCGGTATTCAAAATTCCGGTTTGGCTTTGGTTTTAATATTTAATCCTAATTTATTTAACGGACTTGGAGGCATGGCATTTATTGCTGCATTATGGGGAATATGGCATATAATTGCCGGATTGGGAATTTCAACTTTTTGGTCTTATCGGCCTATTAACCTGAGTTCGATATAAAATTATTATACAGCTTTTCGAGGTTTTTCAGAGGCAACACAGATTTTTGCAGAACTAACGGGTTAATTCATAAATTAAAAAAACCTCGCAGGTGGTGTGTTAATTATTTCGTATAATGTAAAATTTTTCACACCCTATTTTTTATTAAAACCCGGATAAAAGGATACTATCTTTCGAAAAGATAGTATCCTTCTCCACAAATGGTAAATTTATTACCCACGAAGTATTGAGCAGAAAAAAATTCGAAAAAACAATAACTCCCTTATTAACTTTAAGCTAAAATTTTATTTTTAATGGTTTTATTCTAAATTTGACTTCTTTTTAAATTTTATAAAGCTGGTAATTGATATAATAATTTAATACTCATATAGTACATTTCTAATTCAAATTTTTAACATTAAATTTTTAAGACTATGAACAAAAAAGCAACATTCAATGTTTTAAGCTATTTGTTGGCATTTATATTAATAATGCCGGCATGTACTTATCTAACTAAAAAAGAAGTAAAAAAAGCTCCGATTATTCCTGTAGAGGATTTCTTTAAAAACCCGGAGAAAACATCGTACAGGATTTCACCTGACGGGAAATATTTCTCATACAGGGCTCCTTACGAAAATCGATTAAACATTTATATCCAGGAAATTGGAGTTGATACTGCACTAAGGATCACATCAGAAACTGAACGTGATATTCCTGGTTATTTCTGGGCAAATAATAATCGTATTCTTTATCTGAAAGATACCGGCGGTGATGAAAACTATATGCTTTATGGAGTTGATATCGATGGAAGTAACTTTAAAGCATTAACCGAATTTGAAGGTGTAAGAACACGAATTATTGATGATTTGGAAGATATTCCTGAATATATTATTGTGGGCATGAATAAAAGAAACAAGCAGGTATTTGATCCATACAGGTTAAATGTTGAAACAGGTGAATTAATAATGCTTGCAGAAAATCCCGGAAATATCCAGGGATGGATGACTGATCATGAAGGTAAATTAAGGGTAGCTACAACCAGCGACGGAGTGAATACTTCAATATTATACCGTGAAAAAGAAGAAGATGAATTTAAAACTGTTTTAACAACCAATTTTAAGGAATCTGTAAATCCTATGTTTTTCACTTTTGATAATGAAATGGTTTATGCTTCATCAAACCTGGGCCGTGATAAATCTGCCATAGTAGTTTTTGATATAGCAAATGGTGAAGAAAAAGAAATGATTTACGAAAATCCTGATTATGATGTAAACTGGTTATCATATAGCAGGAAACGGAAAGTGATACTTGCAGCACATTATACTTCATGGAAACAGGAATTGCATGCTATAGATGAGCAAGCTAAAGAAATATTGACCGATTTGGAAAACAAGCTGCCTGGTCTTGAAATTGCAATAAGCTCCATGACAAAAGATGAAAATATGATAATGGTAAGAACATATTCTGATAGAACCTTAGGCGATTATTATGTGTATAATGTTGAAGAAAAGGATTTAAAACATTTACATGAAGTTTCGCCATGGCTAAAGGCTGAAAATATGAGCACACAACATCCTATAAAATACCAGTCACGCGATGGACTTACAATTCATGGATACCTGACTATACCAGTAGGTTACACAATGGAAACAGCTAAAAATATGCCCATAGTGGCTAATCCGCATGGTGGTCCATGGCATAGAGATTCCTGGGGATTTAATCCTGAAGTACAGATGTTAGCAAATCGTGGTTATGTAGTATTTCAAATGAATTTCCGTGGCTCAACAGGTTATGGCAGAGCATTTTGGGAAGCTTCATTTAAGCAATGGGGAAGAAAAATGCAGGACGATATTACCGATGGTGTTAACTGGTTAATAGAAGAAGGAATTGCCGATGCCAAGAGAATTGCTATTTATGGTGGATCATATGGAGGATATGCAACACTTGCCGGCTTGACATTTACACCTGATATTTATGCATGTGGTGTTGATTATGTTGGAGTTTCAAATATGTTTACTTTTTATAAAACTTTTCCACCATACTGGGAAAATTTTAGAAAAATGCTTTATGAAATGGCAGGTGATCCTGTTGAAGATAGTGTTTTATTATGGGAAATATCACCGGTTTTCCATGTTGACCAGATTAAAGTACCATTATTTGTAGCACAAGGGGCCAATGATCCACGTGTTAATAAAGATGAATCTGATCAAATGGTTGAAGCTCTTAATGAAAGAGGAATTGAAGTTGAATATATGGTAAAAGATAATGAAGGACATGGATTCAGAAACGAAGAAAACCGTTTTGAATTCTATGGTGCAATGGAGAAATTCCTTGCTAAACATATTGGTGATAGTGTAGCAACCGAGTAGTATAAAAACCTCAAACAAAGATGTCATTCACTACAAATGTGAAGTATCTTTAATGGTAGGAAAAGCATATCAAAAGAAAATACCTGAATAGAAGAATCCGGATGTAAATTTCCGGATTCTTTCCTGTTTTCAGCGTTGAAACACCCAAATTTCAAAATCAATTAAAACAATTTATTTCAAATTATATTTTTGAAAGCAGAAAATTGTAATTACATAAATATAGAATGATATAATTTCATTCAGCACCTTTAAACAACATTTAGCCCAGGTATCTTCATTTCAAAAAATATAGTATATTTAATACACCAAAAATGTTTACAATGCAACGTTTAATACTCCTTTTCTTTTTCCCTGTTCTTTTTTCATTTATCCTTGTTAAAGCACAGCCCACACAACAAAAACTCAGTATTGAACAAATAATGCATGGTAAAGATTTTGTGGGTTTTTGGCCTCATGATGTTTCATGGTTCGACAATAGCAAAACAATTTATTTTAAATGGAACCCTGAAAAAGCTTTTACAGATTCATTATACAAAATTACTATCTCAGATAAGACTCCTGTAAAACTAACTTTAAAAGAGAAAAAACAAATTTCAGATGATTATGATATTAATGAGACCAGGACATTTAAAGTCTACACATATCATGGTGATTTGTACCTGAAAAATTTAAAAACAGGGTTAACCAAACAAATTACACATACCCTGAATTATGAAGAATACCCTTCATTTACGCATGACGGAGAAAAAATTGCTTATTTTAAAAATTCAAATCTTTTTAGCTGGAATATAAATACAGGTGAAACAAGGCAATTAACCAATTTTATAAGTGGCTGTTCTGAGACAGAAGAACCAAACACTGTAGAAAAACAATCATGGTTAGAGAAAGACCAGCTTAAGAATTTCGAAGTGTTAAATAAAAAAAATGAAAAAGCCAAATTGCAAAAAAAGAATAGCAGTACAAACAAACTCAATTATCCTAAAAATATATATATAGAAGACTGGGAAATATATGATTTGCAATTAAGCCCGGACGAAAATTTTGTTTTTTATCAGCTTTGTCATGACCCTGAAAATGTTGAATATACAAAAGTTACAAACTATGTTACAAAAAAGGGTTATACTGAAACAATTACAGCAAGGCCAAAAGTAGGAAGCCCGGAA
>DAOVJU010000087.1 GCA_030632095.1 Chlorobiota bacterium | reverse complement strand
TAGTTAATAACGTAAGGAATATTCTAAAAAAATCTTATTTGAAAATAAATTTGTAATATATTGATTACGTGATGCTTAATATGATTTAGGAGAAATTTGTGAATAATTCAGGTTAAATGCTTTTTCAGGCAGTCCGTCACCATCTAATTTCAACCTGTCAAAATATTCAGGAACCGGTTTTCCCATCAATTTATCCACATAAAGCTTAGCCAGATATTGTCCAAGCATAAATCCCTGGCCACGTAATCCTACAAACAAACCTTTTTCAGGATCAACAATCATTCGTGGTTCCACGTAATAACCTGACCATACTGCCTGGAATCCAACGGACGACAATCCAGGGATCCAATCCACAAAAATTTCTGAAACTATTTCAATAAAATCTTTAGAATTTATTTTCAGGTTTTTACCTGTTTCATTTGGTTCAATTGCAGGAGAAGCACAACCAATAATTTGCCCTGTTTCAGCCAGTTGCTGCCCGTAAACTGCTGTAAATCCTTTGTAACTCCTTCTGTCGATCAACATGTTTAACGGATCGCCGTTTATGCCAAACATAGGCAACCTTCGTGTTATAAATGCCTGGTGTTTAACAGGAAATAAGCCGGTTTCAATACCAACAGTTTTAGCAAATTTATCGCCTTCATCACCCAGGGCATTAATAAAAATAGCTGTTTTATATTCGGTATAATTTCTATTATGATCTTGTACTAATATGATATATTCATCACCTTCTTCTCTTACATCAATTATTTTAGTGTCTTCGATTATTACACCTCCTTTTGCAATACCTAATTTCCGTATTAAATCAATCACTCTTCCAGGAGTTGCCTGCCAGCAGTTTTTGGTTTTTAAAGCTGCTTTGTATTTCTCTAAATTTGAATTAAAATAGGAAGTAATTTCTTTTTTAAAATCTTTTGGTTCAATCATTTTAGCATTCTGCCATGACATTGATTCTTCCAATGCATTGTACATTGCTTCATCATGGGCAAAAGTTATGTAATTGATGAGCCTGAAATCAATATTATCAATTTCCTGAAGCTTTTTAAATATTTCCAGGTTTTGTCCGGCAATATCAGAAAGTTCCGGCAAGCTAAAGACAGGCCTTCCTCCTGCAATATTTCTCCATGATGAACCATGTCCATAATTTACCATTACCGGATCTAATCCAGCTTCAGCTAAATACCTGAATAATGCACTACCCCCAATTCCACCACCGGCAACAAGCGATTTAACTTTAACTGGTGTTTTACCTTCTTTTTTAAGACTGGTAACAGTAACTTCTTTTACTTCATGTGGATAAAGTTCACCCAATGAAACCTGATTAGATAAGGGACCACGTGGAGTTGCTTCACCAACCAAAGCAATACCATAACCATACAATGTTTGCTTAAGCCTTTTAATGCAACGCTTTCCACGGCATGCACCCATTCCTAAACGGGTTGTATGTTTTACTTCATCAACAGAAATAAATTTTCTGTTACCAATAACTTTAAAAATGTCGTCAAGTTTAACATCATCGCAATGACAAACATAGGTTTCAGTGTCAATTTGTTGATCAAATGGTTTTAATTCAACTTTTTCAGGATAATCGTCCTTAATAATAAAACCACGAACATCTTTAATATTTGCATCTTCATAAAGTTCAGCTATTTTACATCTTGCAATATGCGTTTTATTTTTCTTGCGCAAGATCTTCTCAATCCGGCCTTCGCCTATCTTCTGTCCATTATTATCAACAAAGAAAACTTCATGGCCTGCTTCCATGTCAAATTCAATAGGCAGAAAAACCCAGTCCTTTTTTGTACTGTAACCAAAAATTGCTAATCCCGGACATTGGTATACACATTCCATGCAACCAATACAGTTATTGAAATCAATTAAAGGAACATTACTGGTTGATGGTTTCCTAATTGCATCATGCGGACATGCAAACTGGCAAGGGTTACAAGCAAATCCATACAAACAATCGATTAATACAAAAGGCTTTTCTTTTTCACGCTCTTCAGAAGGCATGAAAGCTTCCTCAATAATTCGCAAAGGATGCTGCTGTGAATCAATATATTCCTTAGAAATTGCGAGGTATTTGTTATAATCATACCGTTCCTGCATTTCTTCAAGGATTTCGTAAGCAACTTGTTGTCCGCGAACAACTGCACTGGTTCCTTCTCCAATCCGAATTGCATCGCCGGCGCCAAAACATTTTCTGCCAAAAATTTCTTTACCTTTTATTAGTAAAGCATCATCAGGAACTAAACCCGTACAGATATTAATAGCATCAATTCCATCAATTACTTTTTCAGTTCCTGGAATTGGTTTAAAATTTTCACATTCGGCCACAACAGCACCAGTAATTCCATCATGATTCTTGTTCGGTATTGCTTTAAGTAAGATATGTGAAAGTATTACCGGTATTCCTAACCTTCTTACACGGTTTGCCTGAACTGGGAAACCTCCTTCATTTGGTTGAGCTTCAATAATTGCTTTAACTTTAGCTCCGGCTTGCATTAACTGGTATGATGTTAAATAACCAATATTTCCAGCGCCAACAGTTAGAATATTTTTTCCCAACAAGGTAAATTCACTGTTCATCATTTTTTGAACAACTGCTGCTGTATAAACACCTGGCAGATCATCATTTTCAAAAGCAGGCATAAATGGTACTGCCCCGGTAGCAACCACTAAAAAGTTTGTGTCAACATAAAATATTTCATCGGTTTCAATATTTTTAACTGCGATCCTTTTCCCTTCCAATAAGTCCCATACAGTTGAATTCAGAAAAATTCCATCATGATTTTCTCCAGCCAGAGTTTTGGCAATATCGAAACCACGCATACCACCAAATTTCTGTTCTTTTTCAAAAAAGAAAAACTGGTGAGTTTGCATTAAAAACTGTCCACCAATTTTATCGTTATTGTCAATTACAATATTATCAATATTATGTTTTTTTAATTCTTCACGAGTTGCTAACCCTGCCGGTCCGGCACCAATTATTGCAACAGTTGTTTTATATACTTTAATTGGCTTGTCTTTTTTCAGAATTTCTGCTTCAGGAGTATAATCCTTTGGAATTTCCCGAACTTCTTTAACATCATTAATCTTGGTAATACAAATTCGCTTAATTTTCCCATCAACAAGCATTTCGCAAGCACCACATTTACCAATTCCACATTCCAGGCTTCTGTTCCTGTTTTTTAAACTATGGCTATGAACCGGATATCCGGCCTGATGTAAAGCTGCTGCTATTGTATAATCCTTTTCTCCTGTTACTTCCTTACCATCGTATCTAAAAGTAATCTTATTTCTCTGTTCAACTTCAAGAATTGGATGTTCGCTTATTTTATACATAGTGTGATCATTATCAAATTATTAATTCAAAACAGGACGTGAAAGTATTTTAATGGCTTTAATAATCCAATGATGTTTATCAGGGTATTCCTTTTTTTACTAAAATAGCATAATTGAAAAAAATGAAGGAAGAAAATGGTAATTTTACCTTTCAATAGTTTGGAGTTATTAGCCTAGAGTAAGGAATAATATAATGATTTGATGAAGAAAGCCCGTACCACGGCGTGAGAGCCGTTGCACAGGTGGAAAAAAGTCCGTTTAGTATCCATGGTACCGCTTCAAGCGGTACAACGATTTTTTAACTCTCCATCAGTTTGCTTAAACCTTCTTGAGCATTGAACAAATCATCCTCTAAAGAAATTGTTTCCAAAGCAAGAGTTTTATTTATTAAAGAACCTTTTCGCATCCCAGTATAATCTCTATATGATGAAAACTCCCAGGCATCCATACTGTGAACCAGCCCATCTTTTACCGGATTATTGTGGATATAATGAAAACAATAGTAATCATATCCAATATCAGTTGGTTTTGATATTTTTCCGTAAAAAATATCATTTAAAGGTTTCATCTTTGAGTTTTGTTGAAAAAGAGAGCCTGTCTGCTTTTCCTGTTTATTAATTGCCTGTGTATAACTGCTTAGCATTATTCTAAGGTTTTCGGAAAAAATGTTTGCCACACCATTACCATATTTTTTATTTTCTTCAGATTTAGAATTTGCATAAATTAAAAAATGAAAATGATTAGGCATTAAACAATATGCAAGTATATCGCAGTATGGGAAAAGGAATTTTCTAACTTTAACTAGAAAGAACAAGTAATTTTCTCTATTAAAGAAAATCTTTTGGCCATTATTACCTCTATTGTAGAGGTGGTATAAAGTATCTTTTTTCATTCATTTTGTTTTAATTGGCAACAATTTAAGAAATATTTTCAAGTATCCGTGGTACCGCTTCAAGCGGTGCAACGGATAAAAACTTTTAGCCTAATTATAAATTTCCTTTTAAATAGTAGAAATAAAAGATGTAATTTTGCATCTCACATTTAAAAAATAGATATTAGATAGTTTAATATTGATAGCTTATTTCATGCAAAAAGGAAAAGAAGCTAAACCACATATTGGAATTTACGGACGTAGAAACACGGGAAAAAGTTCATTGATCAACCGGTTTGCCGGCCAGGAGATAGCTATAGTTTCCGATGTTGCCGGAACAACTACTGATCCGGTAAAAAAATCGTTTGAGATTACCGATTTTGGCCCGGTCATATTAATTGATACTGCAGGTGCTGATGATTCAGGTGAACTTGGCGAAAAAAGAATTAAAAAAACAATAGGAACCATAAATACCATTGATTTAGCTATTCTGGTAATTACTAATAATTTGTTTGACGATTTTGAATTAGAATTGGTTAAAGAATTTAAAAGTAAAGATGTTCCATATTTTATTATTCATAATAAATCAGACATTGAACCATTAAGCAATAAAATCAGGTCAGATTTAGAACAAAAAATCAATTGTAATATTCTTGAATTCAGTAATGTCACAAACAAGAATATTGACGAAATAGTTGATTTAATCAAAAAAACCATTCCGGAATCTTCTTATAAAACACCATCTCTGGTTGGCGACCTGATTTCTTATGGAGACATCGTTTTATTAATTACACCTATTGATATTGAAGCTCCTGCAGGAAGAATGATCTTACCTCAAGTCCAGGCCATCAGAGATATTTTAGATAATGATGCTATTGCTATAGTTCTAAAAGAACGTGAAGTAGATGCTTTTTTAAGAAAAACACAAGTAAAACCTGCATTAGCTATTACGGATAGTCAAATATTCCTGAAAGCAGATGCTTCTATTCCAAAAGATATTCCCTTAACCAGTTTTAGTATTGTATTAGCACGCTTAAAAGGTGATTTTGAAAATTACATTAAAGGAACACTTAAAATTTCTGAGCTTAATGATGGTGATCGTATATTACTTCTTGAATCCTGTTCTCATCATGTTTCGTGTGATGATATAGGTAGAGTAAAAATTCCAAGGTGGTTAACAAACTTTACTGGTAAAGACCTGGAATATGATGTAGTAGCAGGACTTGATAATTTACCCAGGCCAATAACTGATTATTCGTTGGTTATCCAGTGTGGCGGATGTGTTATCACCCGTAAACAATTATTAAACAGGATCAAGCCTGCAACATTGGCTAATATACCAATTAATAATTATGGCATGGCCATTGCTTATGTTCAAGGCATTTATAAGCGGGCAATTGCTCCATTTGTTAAGATTGAAAAATCGAGTATTGATTATCTTTAATGAACAATGATTGAATGAGTTAATGCTTAAAAAGAACATAAAAGTCACAATGAAAAAACTAAGCACATTTACTATCATACTTTTATTAGTTACAACATGCTTTGCTCAAAAAAAATACTACCGGACTAGTGGAGAATATATTTTTTCATTTTCTAATGTGTCAAAAAATAATGTTACAATAGATTCAAAAATGCGGTTTAGCTTCTTTTTTCACCTGGGAGAATATTTTAATTACGATTTTAATAATAAAATAGGTTTATATAGCGGATTAGGAATTCGGAATATCGGAATAATTACAAATGAAGAAGATATATTAATTAAAAGAAGGTCATATTCCGCCGGTATTCCCATTGCCTTTAAATTTGGAACATTTAACAAGAACTCTTTCATTTACGCAGGCAGTGAGTATGAATATTTGTTTCATTATAAAGAAAAGTCCTATACTGATGAAGGAAAAATAACCCATAAAAAATGGGGCAGTAATATAACTAATACCTTTCTTCCCTCTGTATTTGCCGGAATACAATTTAAGCGGGGTATTAATTTTAAATTCAAATATTACCTTGACAATTTCCTGAATTCCCAATACACCGAAAAAGAAAACAATATCGTGATAAAACCATTTAAAAATTTAAAGACACAAATATTTTATATATCAATTACGTTTAATCTGAATAAATATAAATTTGATAATCTAAAAAAATTGCCACTTTTGAAGAAAGAATCTAAGATAATTGAAGTTTAGGCTTTTCATCCATCGTTCTCCCTTTGATTCCCTTAAAGGAAGCACACACTTAACAGTTCCAAATATCGACGCTTGGAATAAAAAGGAAATTTACGACAGACAAACTGTACAAGTACGTCAACCTGTTCCGAAAACTTTCGGAATTATTTACTACATGAGAACGCTCCTTCTCTGTAGCAAAATTGCCAATGACATCTTTTAAAAACTTACTGAAAATGAATGGCTTATAAAATCAATCCTCCTAACCTCCTTTTCTAAGGAGGAATTAATGGAATTCATTTTCATTAAGTTTTCATATAATATCTTAGAAATTAGTACTTTTATTATGATTAATTAGGACAAAATGAAAAGATTATTCGCGGTAATCATTATATTTTTCTTTTTCTCAAATGTTATCTCGCAAACTTTTGAAAATGAATGGATAAAAAGTGACCAACATTATTATAGAATTCCGATTATTAAAACCGGAATTTATCGAATATATAAAAACGATTTAATCAGTGCCAATATTCCAGAAGATTCTTTTGATCCACAACACATACAAATATTTTATAAAGGTGTTGAACAAGCAATCTTCGTAAAACAAGTTACAGGAATTTTAGATTATGTTGAGTTTTTTGCTGAAAGAAATGATGGTTGGTTTGATACGGCTTTGTATGTTACTCCAAACGAACAGACCAATCCGTTTTATAGTTTAATAAATGATACATCGTCTTATTATTTTACATGGAATAATTCATTTGATAACAAACGATTACTTGAAACAGATTATAACAATTTTGATGATTATAGTGCATTGGATTATTGTTTTTTTGATACTGTTGTTCTATACACTTCGGGTTATTATTATGGAATTACCGATCCGGAATATACTTCAGGTGAAGGATGGTTTGATAATCAAATGCTTTCAATAGGTAGTTCAATAAATAAAACAATAATTACAAACAATGTTTATTCTGGCGGGCCGGATGCTGCTTTATATTTTGCGATTGTTGGAATCTCATCTGGTAAGCACCATTTAAGCATTTCTGAAAATGATAATCTTCTTATTGCCCACATTTATACAGGAAGAGTTAATTATAAGGACACATTAAGTTTAGATCCAAATGTTTTAAATAACAATCTGTCTTTAAGTTTTTCAAGCATTGATGATCAGGGTGAAGCTGCCGATAATAGTACATTGTCTTATATCAAGATTAAATACCCTAAAACTTTCAATTTTGGAAACAGGAATAGTGTTTCTTTTTTGCTGCCGGAATCAGCCGACACCATCCAGCTAATTGAATTTACAGGAATTGATGAAAATCCCGTATTAATTTACAATATTCAGAAACAAACAAGAAGCTTTTCTGATAAAACAGCTGGTATCCATAAAGCACTTATTCTAAGATCAAATACTGAAAATAAGATAATTATATATAAGCCTGATTCAATATTAACTACTGAAAATATTCAGAAAATCAATTTCATAGATTATTCAACAAACTTTTTAAACCAGGAATTTATTATTATTTCAAATTCGTTTATATGGAATCAAGCCTTAAGTTATGCTGCCTATAGAAACGCTGTCGTGGTTAATGTTGAGGAACTGTATCACCAGTTTGCTTATGGAATTACAAAACATCCGCTTTCCATAAGAAATTTCCTAAACTATATTTATCAGGAAAGTGAATCAAAACCCGAATATTTATTATTGTTAGGAAAAGCTATTCAGGCACATAATATGAGAAACGATGCTGATTTATTTGAAAATTGTTTAGTCCCAACCTATGGAAATCCACCATCTGATAATTTATTTACTGCGGGATTAGAAGAATCAGTTTACGATCCTTTAATACAAACAGGTAGAATAGCAGCAACAGGAAATGCCGAAGTTCGATATTATTTGGATAAAGTAAAAGAATATGAAATTGCAGAGCCAGGTGAATGGATGAAACAAATCCTGCATTTCGGTGGCGGGGTTTCTGCCAGTGAACAACAAACACTTGCAAATTACCTAGCTGGATTTGAAGCAATTATTGAAGACACATTATTTGGAGGATTTGTCTCAACTTTCCTGAAAAACAGTTCAGAACCTATTGTAATCACCATTTCAGACACCATAAAAAACCTTATTAATACAGGTACTTCAATGCTTACATTTTTTGGCCATGCTGCTGCAAGTGGGTTTGATCAAAACATTGATGATCCATCTGCTTACGATAACAAGGGTAAATATCCGTTTTTACTGGCCAATTCTTGTTATTCAGGGAATATACATACAACATCTTCAGAAAGTGTTAGTGAAAGATGGGTGCTGATCCCCGATAAAGGTGTCATTGGGTTTCTGGCCAGTACTTATTTAGCAAATGCATCTGATTTGAAAAATTATTCAACAGAGTTATATAAGAATATATCCTATAAAAATTACAACCAGTCAATAGGTAAATGTATTCAGCAAACTATAAGGGATTATGTTGCCGGCGATATTGATAATATAACTATTAAAAATACCAGTTTACAATTTACATTGCATGGAGACCCTTCAATAAAAATTAATTCACATACTTTACCTGACCTGAAAATTTCAGCAGCAAGTTTTTTTACATTTCCTCAAAATATTACCACAGAGCTTGATTCTTTTGATATATATATTGTAGTTACTAATATTGGTAAAGCTATTGTTGATACATTTGCTGTAAATCTTACCAGGATCTTTTCCGATGGTTCAACTGAACTGTTTTATGATCTGATATCAAATAATTATTATAAAGACACACTTACTTTTAGAATTGATGTTAACAGGATTAAAGGTTCAGGATTGAACCGTTTTGAAGTATTTGTTGATGCAAACAATATGATTATTGAGTTAAATGAATTTAATAATACATACCAAACTGATATTTTTATCCGGACAAATGATCTAAGCCCGGTTTATCCGTATAATCAATCTATGTATCCTGACGATTCTGTCACTTTAATTGTATCCACTGGTGATCCTTTTAATGAACAACAACAAAGTGTATTTCAACTCGATACAAACACTTCATATAACAGTCCGGCAGAAGAATTTATAATTGATCATAAGGGAGGAGTAGTGAAATGGAATTTGCAGGAACAGTTGGAACCAGATCAGGTATACTTCTGGAGAGTAAGTAAGATACCTGAAAATGGAGAATTCAACTGGAACTCAAGTTCGTTTACATATATTCCCGGTAAAACAGGCTGGTCTCAATCTCATTATAAACAATTTGAAAAAAACACCT
>DAOVJU010000474.1 GCA_030632095.1 Chlorobiota bacterium | reverse complement strand
TTTTTATATGGCACCATATCTCGTATTGTGAAGTGGTGTCGTTAAAAGAAATATATTCAGTTTCCATGTCAATCATTTCCATGGTATAGGCTATGCCTTCATTGGAGGATGTCCAGGCTTGAATGTTTATAAAAAACAGGGATAATATGGTGATTAAGAATAGTTTTTTCATGACCAAAAATCTTAATGCAATTAAATTTTTCAGATAAAACATCTAAGTTATTAAATTCTTGTTTGCTATTGTAATGCATTTGTTGTATTATATAGTTCCTTTTAATAGTATTTTCTTACCCGTTTTATTGAAGAAATTTTGTGACAAGAGCCAATTTATAAGGTTTCTAAATAAAATGCAGCCACACAAGTATTTATAAAACATGCTTTTGAGTGAATTTGTCCACCAGGGCTTAAGTTTTATAAAATTGAATATGGTATATAGTTATTATAAATGAAAGATTAGTCACGCATTACACTTTGTTACACGTACACCATAATGATTGAAAGGAATAATAATTCAGGTTATAACTTTGAACTTCGTTTTATCAAAAATTCAACTTTACTGATCTCAATAAAAGAAGCGCCCAGTCCGGGCCCAAAATTACCGGCAAGAACTACAATTGTATTTTCAGAATTTATAACATTCTTTCCCATTAATGAGCATAATCCATGATGAAGGAACTCATCGGTTGTATTTCTTGGCTCCATATAATAGGGATGAGCGCCATAAGTTAGCGCTAAATCGCGCATTATACTTTTATTATAACATATTACATAAATTGGTTTTTTTCCTCTGAATGCCGACATATTTCGTATGGTCCTTCCTGACATTGTATCTGCAACAATAGCATCAACATTTAAACGTATTGATGCCTTTACAGCTGATTTACATAAATAAGCAGAAATTTCATTGTTCAAAATCACAGCCGGGATCTCATTATGATCTTCTTTGGTTTTTTCAACGTCTAAAGCAATCTGGTTCATTACTTCAACTGATTCAACCGGGTAATTACCGTAGGCAGTTTCTCCACTAAGCATTATTGCATCAGTTCCATCATAAATAGCATTGGCAACATCGCTTACCTCTGCCCGGGTTGGCCTTGGATTCCTTATCATTGTATGTAACATTTGAGTTGCTGTAATAACAGGCTTTCGTTTTTCAATACACTTTTTTATTATTGTCTTTTGAACATGTGGGATTTGTGATCTGAGCATTTCAATAGCCAGGTCTCCCCTTGCAATCATAATGCCATATGCATGCTCCAGTATTTCGTCAATATTATCGACACCCTCCTGATTTTCAATTTTAGCTATTATTTTTATCGGGCTTTTCTTTTCATCCAGAATTTTTTGTATTGCAATTATATCTTCTTTTGTTCTGACAAAAGAATGCGCTATGAAATCAAGATCATGCTTAATAGCAAAATGAATGAAATCAATGTCCTTTTTACTTAATGCAGGAAGTTTGATGTGAATGGAAGGAATATTAACACTTTTCTTTCCAAGTATATAGCCAGAATTTTGTACCCTGCATGTTAATTTATCCGGGTCCTTTTCGGTGACTAATAATTCAATATCACCATCATCAATTAGTATTCTGCTATTTACCGGAACATCTTTAACAAAATCTTTATACGAAACATAAATCATTTCAATATCAGTCTCCTTATCAGGGCCTCCTTTTATATAAACGATATCGCCACTTTTAACCGGTATTTCAAAACTTGATTTTGTAGTTCTGATTTCGGGCCCTTTAGTGTCAAGCAGAAGTGCAATTTTATCAGACACTTTTCGCACATTGTTTATCACTTTTAAGGCATCATTAAATGTTTGATGAGCTGTATTTAAACGAACAACATTCATCCCGTTTTCATATAATTCCTTTAAAAAATCTACATCACAATTCTTGTCAGAAATGGTTGCAATTATCTTCGTTTGTTTTAAGCTTTTCTCTTCCATTGGACAAATTTTATAATTGTTTTTACCGGGCGCAAAAATATATAATTAAATAGTTAATTTTGCCAAATTAATTTAAATCAACAAAAATTATAATCATGGGAATGACAATAATTGAAAAAATCTTGGCAAACCATTCAAAATATGATGAAGTAAAGCCAGGAGAAAATATTGATATTTTGATAGATTCCAGGGTAGCTCGCGATTTTGGCGGGGCCAATGTTGTAAAAAATCTGCAGGATAACAATTTAAGCATTGACGATCCATTAAAAACAGCGTTTACATTTGATTGTAATCCTACTGGCTCTGACCAAAAATATGCTACCAACCAACACATATGCCGGCTTTATGCAAGGGAAAACAATATAAAAGTCTATGATATTGATGCAGGTATAGGAACTCATATTGCAATAGACAAAGGATTAGCATGGCCGGGAAGTACTTTTGTTTCAACAGATTCACACGCGAATATTATTGGTGCAATTGGTTCATTTGGGCAAGGCATGGGCGATAAAGATATTGCTGCAACATTTGCAAAAGGTTCTATTTGGTTTAAAGTACCAAAATCAGCAAAATTAAAATTTACCGGTAAAAGGCCTGCAAATGTTTCTGCTAAAGATATTGTACTAAATTTATTGAATAAATATGGTGCAAACACTTTATTAGGTTTATCGGTTGAATTTTATGGTGAGGCTGTTGAAGCGCTTACTTTGGATGAAAGAATAACAATTGCTTCGATGGGAACAGAAATGGGGGCCATTATTATCTTGATCCCGCCAGGTGATGCAATAATAAAATTCAGCGAAATTGTAAGTGGTAAAAAAATTGAAAAGATCAGCGCTGACACTAATGCAATTTACGAATTAGATGAAACAATAGATATTTCTACTTTCGTTCCAATGGCATCCCGCCCGGGAAAACCACATGATAGCGTTGATATTAATACAGTTAAAAAAGTAAAAATTGATTCTGCATTTATAGGTAGTTGCACCAATGGCAGAATGGAAGATATGAAAGCAGTTGCTAATGTATTGAAAAATAAGAAAATTGCTCCTGGTGTTGTTTTAAAAATTGTTCCTTCAACAAATGAAATTTGGGAACAATGCCTTGATGAAGGTATAATCAGGATTTTCAAAGATGCGGGCGCCCTTGTATCAAATGCAGGTTGTGCCGGATGTGCAGCTGGCCAGGTTGGACAGAATGGCCCTGGTGAAATTACTATTAGCACCGGAAACAGGAATTTCCCGGGAAAACAAGGGAAAGGCGAAGTTTATTTAGCATCTCCTGCTTCAGTTGCAGCTTCTGCTGTTGCAGGGTATATTACATCCGAGGATGATATTCCTGCTGAACCGGCAATTTTTGATATAAAAGAAAAACAGGAAAGAATTGAAAAAGCTAAACAAAAAGTTAAGCAAACAGAGGAAAACCCAAC
>DAOVJU010000006.1 GCA_030632095.1 Chlorobiota bacterium | reverse complement strand
TTTTCAGCGGTTGTATTTATAGGTTTTGCAGGAAAAGTTGGCTGGGGATTTGGATATTCAGGAATATGGATAGGGATTTTTAATGCACTTGTTGGTGTTCTTGGAGTCTGGGCATTTATGGGATGGAAAATAAAAAAAATGTCCCTTGAATATGGTATAGCAACCGTAAGTGAATTTCTTGAAAAGAGATATAATAAGAGTTTTTTTAAATTATTTGCTTCTATAGCCATCTTTGTGTTTTTAATACCTTATTCAGCAGCAGTTTTTATTGGCTTATCTTATTTATTTCAAGCATCATTCCAGGGAATTGAATATTGGCATGCTGTTGTTTTCATGGGAGTTTTTACATCTATTTACCTTGTTTTAGGTGGTTACAAATCCATGACATTGATTGATACAATTTTTGGTATGATAATGAGTGCTGGAGTAATTGTTCTTGTACTTTATACGCTAAACAGAGGGGGAGGAATGGTTTCAATAACTGAAACTTTGGCAGGTATAAACCCAAAGCTTACTCAGGTAATTGGCCCTCCCGGATGGTGGCCATTGTTTTCATTGGTTTTCCTTACAAGTGTTGCCCCTTTTGCTATGCCTCAATTAATTCAAAAATTTTATGCAATAAGGGATAAGAGATCTGTACACATTGGCATGATTGCATCAACATTTTTTGCATTACTAATTGGAGGGATAGCATATTTTATTGGTTCTACTACAAGGATATTTCTTAATCCCCAGACATCACCCTTATCCTTTCCTTCAGGTGAAATAGCCAAACCCAATGTTGATGCTTTAATGCCAGAGTTATTAAATATGGTAATCCCGGAATCATTAACTATAATAATCCTGATTTTAATATTATCAGCTTCAATGTCAACATTAGCTGCGTTAGTATTAATTTCCAGCTCTTCGTTAGTAAAAGATTTTTATGCCGGATTCATTAATAAAAATACCAATGATAAAAGACTTATCTCTTTAATGCGGTTAGCGAGCGTATTTTTTATTTTACTATCTGTAATTATAGCATTAATGAAGCCGGATTCTATTGTAGCTATACTGGGTGTTTCATGGGGAGCAATCGGAGCAGTATTCCTCGGGCCTTTTGTTTGGGGATTGTTTAATAAAAAGGTTACTTATGAAGGTGCAATTGCTTCTTCAATTGTTGGATTAGCTTTATGTTTAATATTTTATTTTCGTGGAATGCCTTCTCCACAAGCCGGTACAATTGGGATGATAGCTTCTTTGGTTATAAACCCGGTTGTAAGTTATGTTCAACTTATTTTTAAAAAATAGCGATGCAAGATTTATTTATCCCAAAAGACTACAGAGCACATTTAGATGTGAAAACAACAGAAAAAGCTATAAAACAGATCAAAGATTTTTTCCAGTTAAACCTTTCATCTGAATTGAAACTGTCAAGAGTAACAGCACCCATGATCGTGTTTAAAGGTACAGGAATAAATGACGATTTAAATGGTATAGAAAAACCAGTTGGGTTTAAAGCTAAACATTTACAAAACCAGGATGTTGAGATTGTTCAATCATTAGCTAAGTGGAAAAGATTGAAATTGCACGAAATGAAAGCAGAAAAAGATTCTGGTATTTATACCGACATGAATGCTTTGAGGCCAGATGAAATTCCCGGAAATTTACATTCTATTTATGTTGACCAATGGGATTGGGAAAAGGTTATAAGCGAACAGCAAAGGACTGTTAAACATCTCAGGTTCACTGTAAAGAAAATATATGAAGTTTTAAAACGGACCGAATTTTATATGTATGATCAATATCCCGGGCTAAAGCCAGGTTTGCCGGAAGACATTACATTTATTCATGCAGAAGAATTACTGAGGAAATTTCCGGATTTAACACCAAATGAACGTGAAAATAAAGCAGCAGAGAAATATGGAGCAATATTCATAATAGGAATAGGCCATGTATTGAATAATGGTGAACCACATGATGGCAGGGCACCGGATTATGACGACTGGTCAACGCCAACATTTAATGGCTATCACGGATTAAATGGCGATATTATTTTATGGAACCCTGTTTTAAAAAGAGCCTTTGAAATTTCTTCAATGGGAATTCGTGTTGATCAAAAATCATTACTACAGCAGCTTAAAATAAGAAATACCGAAGAAAGAAAAGACTTGTTTTTTCATAAAAAGTTACTTTCAGGTGAATTGCCATATTCAATGGGCGGAGGTATTGGCCAGTCGCGTCTTTGTATGTTTTTTTTAAGAAAAGCACATATTGGTGAAGTACAATCGAGCATTTGGCCTGAAGAAATGAAAAGTAAATGCGAAAGTGCCGGAATATGCCTACTTTAAGCCAGGAATTAATCTAACAGGTCTTTTTCGACCTGTTAGATTTAATTTTTGGTCCTTTTAATTCATCGTTTAACCGACATTGTAAATCTATTTACACCTGCTTCTTGCATAATAACACCGAATTCGGTGTAATTAAAATTAGGGTTTTAATTTTTTTCCCAAACCCCAAGAAATTCAATAGTATTTTTGTTGCTCAACTATTTAAAAATCAGACCACCACTTTCTTTATGTTTCAGCATATCTGTAAGACTAATGTAATCTTCTTTGTTATGTTGGGTAATGTGAATAATGGTTTCTTCAACTTTGATATGTTTCGTAGATTTTTTAATTTACCGTTTGCTTTTCCTTTATAAAACCTTTACTGTATCTGAACATCACAAATATTAACAAAGCTCCGTAAATTATTTGTCTCATATTTGCTGCGATATTATTTGGCATACCGAGAAAACGTAGTGCTTCTGGAAGTATAATTAAAAAGGCAGTAGCAATAATTGCTCCCCATAGGTTTCTCATTCCTCCGATTATAACAATAGAAAGGATAAAAATTGATTCCATTACAGTAAAACTTGTAGGGTCAATATATGAAATGTAATGAGCATACAAAACTCCGGGAATTGCTGCAAACATAGCTCCAATGGTAAATGAAGTTATTTTTGCTTTATAAACATTTTTTCCAAGACTTTGCGTAAAAATTTCATCTTCGCTTAATGCTTTTAAAACTCTACCGAATGGTGAAGAAGTAATATTTCTTAATATATAAAATAGTATTCCTGCAAGAAAAAGGCTTAAAATTAGGAATGAGATTTTATCATCAAACTCAAAACTTAAAATAGAAATTGAAGGAATACCAGGAATGCCGAGAGGACCATTGGTTAAGTCCATCCAGTTGTTCATTAACGAAAAGATGACTACCTGTATTCCTAAAGTTATAATAATAAAATAATCATCTACCGTACGCAATGCAATAACAGAAACAATTAGAGCTAATAATCCGCTAACGAGCATTGCAATCGGTAAAGTAGCAAGAAAAGGGAAATGATAATTAACAGACAGGATTGCTGTAGTATAAGCACCAATACCATAAAATCCTGCATGAGCCAGGGAAATCATGTTTGAAAAACCAGCCACCAGATTCAGGCTATGGGCGAGCATGACATAAATTACAATCATTATCAATATGTGAAGCAAATATTCCATTAGATTTCTACTTTTTTAAGCCTCCTCCCACTAAACCCCAACGGTTTCCATATTAAAAACAAAATAAGGATAATATATGCAATAGCATCCATCCATTTGCTATCTATGTAATAAGCTCCGAGATGTTGGGCTGTTGCAAGGAGTAAAGCTCCACCAATCAAACCTCTTACACTTCCTACACCACCGATTATCATAGCCACAACTCCATAAAGCAGCAGGTTAAAGCCCATAGTTGGTGTCATGTCCGTATCAAAAGCTACCAGAATACCTGCAACAGCAGCCAAAGCCGAACCAATACCAAATGACCATAATATTACATAATTGGAATTAATACCGAAAATATTACTCAGTTCTTCATTTGAAGAAACTGCCCGCATGTTTTTACCGATTTTTGTGTATTTTAAGAACAATAAAGTAGCTATGAATAATACAATGCTAACAACAATGATTATAATCTGAATATCTGTTATATATGCTCCGAAAATTTCATTCCCTACTTTTACTTCCCATGTTCGTATTGACTTTGTATCATCACCCCAGAGCATTGAAATTATATTTTGTAATACAACATAAATACCCAATGAAGCAATAAGCAATATTAAGGATGTTGAGTTTCTTTTTCTAAGTGGTTTATAGACACTAATTTCACTAATTACACCAATGGCTGTTGCTCCAATAATTGATAGGGGTATGGAAAGCCACAATGATAATCCTAATTGTTGGGAAAATAAATATGTAAGATATGCTCCGAATGTAATTACTACTGCGTGGGCAAGATGGAAGAATTTGGTGGTGTAGTAGATGAGAGTAAAAGATACTGATACTAAAATAAATATTGAAAATGTAATTAATATATTTAAAAATATTTGTAGCATTATTTTAGTTCAATGTAATTCCCATTTTCTATTGTTTTAAAAACAACTGGTTTAATAACATCTCCATTCATATCGAATATAATTTTACCAGTAACTCCATTATAATATTCTAAATTATCCAAATATTTTTTGATTGAAATACCAGAAAAATTCTTGTTCGATTTCTTTAATCCTTCGCAAATCAACATAAAAGCATCATAGCAATGTGATTCTACCCAACCCGGATTATAATTATATTTATTTCTGAAATTTTTTACAAAACTTTGAATTTGTGGTTGCTTTGAATCAATTTGAAAACCAGTAGCTAAAGGGTAAATTATTCCATTTGCGGCGTTTCCTGCTATCTTAATAAATTCTTCATCTTCAATTGCAGTAACACTTAATATCTGGGCTTTAATATTTAATTCTTTAGCTTGTTTAACAACCCTTGCAACATCATTATAATAACCTGCAATATAAAAAACATCTGGGCTTAATTTACTAATTTTTGATAAGACTGTTTTAAAATCAATATCTTTTGGTTGATAAGCATTAGTAAAAATAACCTTTGTAGAATCTGTTTCGAAACTTTTAGTAAAAATTCTGGCTATTTCATTACCATAATCATTATTTAAATGTAAGATAGCTGCTTTTTTATATCCCTTATTTTTGGCAAAATTTCCAATTGCCTCACCTTCAACTAAATCACTTGGCCAAACTCTATAAATAAATTCTCCTGCATTTGTAATAGCAGGTGCAGAACAGGTTGGTGCAATTAAAACAACTTTATTTTTTTCTACTACCGGTGCTACTGGTAAAGTAACAGCACTTACAATCCCGCCAACAATTCCCTGAACTTTGTCAACTGAAACTAATTTTTGAGCAACTGTTACTCCTTCTTTTGGGTCTGCTTTTGTATCTTCAAATATTGGAATAACATTATATCCGTCAATTCCTCCGGAATTATTAATTTTTTCAACAGCTAAATTAATTGCATTTTTACATTTCTCTCCATAAGAAGCAGCATCTCCAGTAAGCGGACTAATTACTCCGATATTAATTACTTTCGGACTATTATTACATCCTATGAGTAATATAAAAATTGCTAATATGATTTGTTTTATAATCGTTTTCATAGTTTGTACATTTTGTAATTATTCATTAATTTGATAAATGTAATTATTCGTTATATGTTGTTGTAAATTATTATTAATAAATTCTTTTACTAATCTTTTTTGACAGTCCAAATTTTTATATAAATTTTTATATCTATCATCAGTTTGTAATTTACTTATAAAATCTTCGCTTAAATTAAATGGATATAAAGTAATATAATCAACATCTTTTTTATCACAACCTGATTTAAAACCAGTCTCAAATAAAATACTGTTTATAAATTCTTCTTCCCCGATATTTTCTTTTGTTTCTGGCGATATAAAACCAAATTCTAAATTAATATCTTTTATAGAAGAAAAGATAATGCCATCATTGTTATTAAGAATTTTGGGTATATTATCACTAAATGTTACATACAATTTTCCATCATTTTTAAAAGTTTTTTGTTTAAAATAGTCCAATCTTTTCGTTATATTATCTTTATCATTAATAATATTAATAAATTTTTTCATTTCATCTTCCTTTTCAAAAATTACTAATCTGATTTTATTACCATTCTTAACTTTATAGCTTGAAAATTTATCATCAGTTTTTTTTAATCCTTCGGCTGGATTTCCAACAAGTGTCCATAATAAAAAACACTCTCCAAATTTAGATAAATCATAAGATATATCTGTATATTTCTTATAGTCTATGAAAAAAGTAATAGGATAATCGTTATTGTATATTTCAGGAATATTCTTTTTTATTTCAATATTTAATTTTTTTGATGAGGATAAAAAAAACCAATGAATATTGTCTCTAAAAATAATTAATAAGCTAAAAACAATTATTATACTAATGAGTAAATAGTAATTATTAATATTCTCAAATTTATCTTTAAACATAATTGTAACAGCAATACTTACTATTGTTACAATTGTATTAATATTAGTTGATTTGTTCTTATCACTCATACTTGTATGATATGGTTTAAGTTAAACACATAAATCGTAAATATAATAAACATCATTATTATTTTTTGGTATCTTTAGGTTTCCATTAGGCAGTAATGTAACAATTCCAAAATTATTTATTAAAGAGTAACTTAGTTCTTCACCTGTTAAATACTTGAATCTATCATTAGTTAAATTAACACTTATTTCTGTTTTTAACTTATTAATAATAATATCTAATTTATTATAAAAGTTTTTATTAAGATTAATAAATTCTGCTCTACCTTTATTTATCATTGGACGTATTAATAATTTTGCATTAATACTTTTTGCATATTCGCCAATTTTTATTAGATCATTGATATTTTCATCAGAAACAGTAGTGCTGATTTCAACAGGCACATTTAATAAACTAAAAGTTTCTATTGCATTTATTGAATCATTATAAGCATTTTCATATCCTCTCCGTCTATTGTTAACAATTGAGTTTATTGAATCCAGACTTATTTGAGCAAGTTTAAGTTTAGACAAAATCTCTGAAAAATATTTTGCATAATGACTAACTTTATAACCATTTGAAAGTACAGTAGTTGATATACCAACTTCCTGGCTAAATTTAAGTATATCAATAATATTGTAATACATAAAAGGTTCACCTCCAGTAAAGTGAACACTTTTAAGTCCATTTTTTTGGAAATCCGATAAAATTATCTTCCATTTATTTAATGATAGCTCATCACTAATGTTTCCATTTCCTGAATTATTAAAACAATAGAAACACTTTTGATTACATCGTTTTGTAAGTTCTATATTTAAGTGTTTTATATTTTTCATAATTATGCCATTTTGAGATTTATTAAAAATCGCCAAAAACTACGCCAAATTAAAATATTTTAGTAATTAATCCGCCCCAATTTTAAAACAAATTTTCTATCAGCAAAATCACTTAATAATTTTTTATGCTCAACCACTAATAAAGATATATTTTTTTCTTTCAATTTTAATATCTCATCCATAATCAATTTTGTATATTGGCTATCCAATCCTGCAAATGGCTCATCAAACAAAATCAATTTTGGTTCGTGTATAATAGCCATGCCAAAAGCCAGCAACTGTCTTTCGCCTCCGCTAAGGCTAAAAGGTGTACGCTTTTTTAATTCAGCTAATTTATTAATATTTTCAAAAACAGTATTAATTTTTTTCTTTAGGTCTGTTTTTGAATAAACAGAACCGCTTACTTCAAGGTTTTCCTGTACTGTCAGGTTCTCAAAATAATTATTTTTCTGTTGGATATAGACAATGCCTTTTTTAATAAGCTCAAAAGTTTTTACTCCTGATATTTTTTCATCTTCAAAATATGTTTCACCTTTCCATAAGGGCAGCAAGCCGTATATACATTTCAAAATTGTACTTTTTCCCGAACCGTTTCCGCCGGTAAGCAACACTATTTCACCTTTGTTCACTTCAAATGAAACATCATAAAGCACTTGCTTTTTGCCATATCCTGATGATAAGTTTTTTATTTTGAGTAATTCCACTGTTAATTATTTTAAAAAGGAGAGGGTATTTCCATATCTTTACAGATTTTTCGGCATATGTTCTTTCGTATTTCTTTATGTCTTGGAACAGATGAAACTTTATTATTGGCAGTATTGATAAATATTGAATGATTACCACCTTCCCTTACCAAATTACATTTGTATTTTGCAAGATGTTTTAAAAAATGAAGCCTTTTCATACTCCCAAAGAAATTTCTTCTGTAATTATTTTTTGTTTTGATAATTTCTTTGAGGCAGATAATATTTCATTTTTCGCCATCTCTCGCCTCACCTCCATAACCATTGTAAGCGCTTCAAGTAAATTGCTTTTGGCTTCTTCAAGTGTATCGCCTTGAGTATTCACACCTGGCATTTCTTCAATATAGGAAATATAACCTCCGTCTTCTTCCTGTGAAAATACTGCTGTTAATTTCATCTTTGTTTTCATTGTATAATAATTTATTACGAATTTAATAATAATTTTAAAAAATAATCCAAATTTTTGAAGCAGATAAATCTCTTTTATTGCCACAAATTTCGCAAATTTTTACTGATCGTTAATTTAAGTATATATCCTTTACCACATTATTATTTATGAAAGCTTTATAATGTTCAAAAAAGGTTGCTTTTCCGGCATTCAAAAACCAGATACCATCACTCAGGCTTTCAACAAATTTGTGATTGTGTTCTATTTGTAAAATAGTGCGTCCTTCGTTTTTGAGTTCTATAATCAGATTATAAATCCGGGTGTAATTATCTTTGTCAATTCCGGCAACAGGTTCATCCAGAAGTAATAATCTGGCATTATTGGCAAGGCAACAAGCAATGGTCAATAGTTTTTGTTGCCCGTATGATATTTCACTTGCCAGATTATTTTCAACTTCTTTTAAATGTACTTTATTTAATATTTGATCTGCTTTTCCCTCAAACTCGTCGTATTGTTTTTGAAAGATGCCTGCAGGTAATAATGAATTCAATATTTTCTCACCAGGATTGTTTTTGAATGATAACAGGATATTTTCTTTAACTGTAAGCTGGTTAATAATTCTTAAATCCTGAAATGTTCTTGTAATTCCAAAATGATTAATAATAACCGGATTTTGTTTATTTAATTCTTTTTCTTTGAAAATAATTTTTCCTTTGTCTGGCTTTATGAATCCCGTTATCAGGTTAAAAAGTGTTGTTTTTCCTGTTCCGTTGCCGCCTATCAATGTATAAATTTTACCTTGCTCTAATGAAAGGTTTATTCCATTCAATACGTGGTTCTCCCCAAACGATTTATGTAAATTATTAATCTCTAACATAATATAATTTTCAATCACTTAAAAATAATATATTTTACTGTTTTTTATAGCATTTTTTATTTTTTTAGGGCTGGTATAAACAAGTGTAAACAAAAATTTGGTTGTTGGAATGTATTGTGATTTTTCGAGTTTCGGGATAGACACCCTGTTCACGTATTTGATAAGCTCTTGACATATATTCTTTGATTTTTTTTTGCATTCGCAATGATAGCAAAAACTATCAATCATGTAAAAGCGAAGTTGCAAGTTCCGTTGAATGAGGATTTATTTATTCATCATCAGGTATTTTAATTATCCAGTAATCATTTCCACCATGGTTTCCAGTTACATCGCCATCAGTTGACTTGGATTCACCAGCAACAACATAACCACCATCTGTAGTTTGTTGGATGGAAAAAGGCAGATCATCATCACTCCCTCCTTTTGATTTTTGCCAGGATATATCACCACCTGATGTAAGTTTAACTATCCAATAATCTCTTGCTCCATGGTTTCCTGTAACATCACCATCTGTTGATGCGGAATACCCCGCAACAACATAACCACCATCTGTAGTCTGTTGGATGGAAAAAGGCAGATCATCATCACTCCCCCCAAGTGATTTTTGCCAGGATATATTACCTCCAGTGGTAAGCTTTATAATCCAATAATCATATGCTCCATGGTTTCCTGAAACATCGCCATCAGTTGATTCGGAATACCCAGCAACTACATAACCACCATCTGTGGTTTGTTGGATGGATTCTGCAAAATCATCACTACTTCCCCCAAGTGATTTTTGCCAGGATATATTACCTCCAGTGGTAAGCTTTATAATCCAATAATCATATGCTCCATGGTTTCCTGAAACATCACCATCGGTTGATTCGGAAATCCCTGCAACTATAAAACCACCATCTGTAGTTTGTTGGATGGATTTTCCAAAATCATAACCACTTCCTCCAAATGATTTTTGCCAGGAAATATCACCACCCGATGTAAGCTTTACAATCCAATTATCAGCTTTTCCATGGTTTCCTGAAACATCACCATCGTTTGACATGGAAAACCCTGCAACTACATAACCACCATCTGAAGTTTGTTGGATGGTATTTGCCCAATCATAACTACTTCCCCCAAGTGATTTTTGCCAGGATATATCACCGCCCGATATAAGCTTTACGATCCAATAATCAGCTTCTCCATGGTTTCCTGAAACATCACCATCTGTTGATACGGAATACCCCGCAACTATATAACCACCATCTGTAGTTTGTTGGATAGAGCCTGCATGATCTTTATTACTTCCTCCAAGTGATTTTTGCCAAGATTTATCACCGCCCGATGTAAGTTTAACTATCCAATAATCAGCTTCTCCATGGTTTCCTGAAACATCACCATCGTTTGACATGGAAAGCCCTGCAACAACATAACCACCATCAGTAGTCTGTTGGATGAAATAAGGCTGATCATCATCACTCCCCCCAAGTGATTTTGTAAATAGTGCTACGTAGGTTTTAAAACTTTTTTCATCACCGTATACTGTACTATTAACATTACTTGCATAAGCTCTCACATTATAAATAGTATTGGCAATTAAACCTGTTAAATCACTGCTATACTCACCAGTTGAGTTTTTGCTGCCTTTTTGTGTTTTACTATCATTTATAGTAGGGTTCTGATTAGTTGACCAGCAAAAACCATGTTGTGTAATGCCTTCGCCGAGGTCAATAATAATTCCTGTTGCTCTCGCAGTTGTAGCAGAAATATTGCTTACTGGTTGAGTAGTTACTTTTATCTCTCTTTCTTTTTCGATCTTTTCGCAGGAATAGATAATAAATACTGCTGAAATACTTATTGTTGTTAATAAAATAAGAATTAAAAAATTTTGTGGTTTCATTCTTTTTTTTTTTTTGGTTATTAGTTTTTGGTTATTGGTTCTAGTTATTTGGTTATTAGTTCTAGTTATTTAGTTATTTAGTTATTGCTTGCAGGCAGGGTTCTAGTTATTTGGTTACTTATTGTAGTTAAACTACAAACCAATAAACCATAACTAATAACTATTAAACCATAACTGTTAACTAATAAACTAATAACCAGATATTTAAAATTTTTAGCACTCTACCCAACCCCCTTCGGCATACCCATAGGACTTTCGCACAAGAGTGGAGATTTAGTAAAATTTCCATCCTTTCCAGATTTCTTCAACATCTTTACTCATATTCACTTTTGGGTCTTGTTCTGTTTTGTTTACTTTTAATGAATTTATAGACACATTGGTTTTAATATATTCTGATAATTCATTATAAGTAATATTACCTTTTGTTTCTTTCAGTTTTTTCAATAAGAAATATGTAAAAATTCCGTGTTTCTCTTCTTTATAAGGTAAAGCTGTTTGTTCTCCGCTACTGGCAGAAAAAACAACTATATTACCTGATAAAATATCTTCTTTGGGTTTTATTTTTACGGCTCTGGCTGCGAGAAGCCCTGCTTCTCTGCCACTGCCTGAAAAACATGCATCAAGGAATACAGTAACTCTTTTTGCTCCGCAATTACCAAACTGTTCATAAACTTCGCTTAATTTTATCGCTGATGACAGATCACTGCCGTTAACATCAACAGGAATTAAATATGGTATTTTGGTATTTTCATCGGGCAAGCCATGTCCTGCATAATAGAAAATAAGTTCTGCACTGTCTGTTTTTTCAACAAGCTTACTTATAAGTGAAATATTCTGCGACATTTCACCTGCCGTAGCATCTTTTAATATAGTAACATTATCTTCTTTTACACCGAGGGTTTTTATGACATAATTCTTTGAAAATTCTTGCATCGTTACGGGCAAAAATAACATTTGATTCAGCGTTTGTTCCTCTTTGCCTGCTTGTATAATCTTCGTTACCAATTATAAGGGCATACCTGTTTGGGTATTTCAAATCATTAACAGGAATATTTCTGTCAACATCTGATAAAAGAGAAGCTTTTTTGATTATCGTATCCTTTTTGATTTTTCCATCAATAGTAACTACTTCAACTTTTGTTACATCTCCGAGTTTTGCAATAAGCATAGTATCTTTTGCATATTTATTAAAACTTTCAGAAAGTTCAACTTTAACCGGTATATTATCATAAGCATATCGTCTTGTAGCAATAAATTCAATATCAGTTTCCATTACGTCTCCACTTGCCATAAAATCATAAGATACCTTATCAATTTCACCGGTTAAAAACGAATTTTCATTTAATAATTTGAATTCGGCTTCCACATTTTTTGCATCGCCTCTTCCCTGGTTCTGAATAAGTATCTTTAGTTTAATATTTTTATTTAATTCAATTTTACCATCATCTTCAACGCTAAATACTGCGTCAGCAACAACAATTTTCGGTGCTTCGAATTTTCTAGTTAATATTTTCATCTCAACAGGAAAAGCATCAAAGCCTGTTTTTTCAAGCACTTCTATTTTGAATTCAGCCATTCCGTCCCTGATATTCATTTCTCCTGTAACAGCTACTGTAATATCTTTAATTTCGCCGGGTTGAATATTCCCTAAATTAATTACAGGATTAAAATATAATCCCTGGATGTTATTGTCATTTAATGAAACTTTTACCTGCACATCCTGAGCTTCGCCTTTTCCTGAATTTTCAATTTTGAATTTAATATTGGTTGTTTCATTGGCATCAATAATATTATTTTTATTTTCATCAGTAAATACCTGGTCTTTAATACTCAGGTCGGGAAATAATTTTACTGATTTTGTACTGGTTTTTTGTTTAACAGAAATATGCTTCACATTACTTTTACCGGAAATCACCTCTTTGTTTTGGGCATAAGAATACTGAAAAAGCAAAAAGAAGGCTGAAAAAAATGTAATGTATTTCATAGTAATGTTTTTTTATTGTTTTATAGTATGTCTGATTTATGACTGTTCATGATCTATTTTATTTTAATGTTTTTTCTCGCAAAGGCGCAAAGAGCGCCAAGATTCATAATTTATTAACTATTCTGGTTATACCATCTTTTATTAAATTTACATTGAAATTGACAAGTAATCCTAATTTTTTATCGGAAAGTTTTAGGTAAGTCAATAATGTTTTAGGATGAACTGGTGCAATTGTCTCAATAGATTTAATTTCCACTATAACTTTATTTTCTACAATTATGTCGGCTCTAAAACCCATATCCATTTTTACTTCATCATAAACTACAGCAATTCCCTGTTGTCTTTTATATTTTATTCCAAGCTTATCAAGTTCATAACATATTGCTGCTTCATAAACAGATTCTAGCAACCCAGGGCCTAAAGTTCTGTGAACTTTCAAAAAAATATTAACTAATATTTTAGCAATTTCATTTTCAGTCATAAACATTCTCTTTGCGCTCTTTGCGCCTTTGCGAGAGCCGATTTAAAAATTATATTTTAATGATAATACAGGTGCCTTAACAACAGAGTTAAAAGAATACCCAACAGTAACTTCATGATTTAAGAAAGCTGTATTTTTAGATTTATTCTTTACAGACAATACAGTAATAAGATCAATTGCCCATATTGTTGCAGCACCTGCAGCAAATATTTTTGAAATTTTATCATTTTGTTGTGCATCATTATATAAACTATTTCTTTCTTGTTCATCTGATGATTCTTTATAATCATCAGAATATGAAACAGCTTCCTGATTAAAATATACTGATAATGCAACACAGCCGTATGCCAAAAATCCCTTTGTTAAATTTGCGTTCTTTAAAGTCATTTTTGAAGTACCCCAACCAGGATATATTGCTGACATAAAAAATGCTCCACCTCTGCCGGCAGATTTCATTTTGCCGGCTTTTACGCTTTGTTTACTAATATCAGGACTTATTACTTCAGCCAATATCTCAACATAGATATCTTCGTCAAAATAAACATTGTCGTTTTTAATATGCCAGATTATTTTTTTATTATATCCACCGCTTATGTTATTAATATCGCCGGAAAATGAATTGGCATTAATTTTTTTACCTTGACTTTTAAAAATATTTACAGAAATATTAAATTTTTCGTTTGGCTTAAAATAAGCAATGTCATAAGTAATAATAAGTTCATCATTAACTAATTCAAAATCAACATTTTGAATTTTTGCTTTTGACTGGGCAAACAGTACAGCACAATTATTCAAATAAAAAATAATAAAACAGATTACAAATAATTTAATTTTCATTATTTGATAAGTTTTTGAATATTAATATTTAAAAGTTTAACACATAATAAATTTACAAAAATTAAAAATAATTATTCTGTTTTTTAAGGGAAATAATTGAGCGTCTGCAAAATGCTTGCATGTGTGTTGACCAATTTAAGGGTCGGAGAAACTATATTTTTGCTTCAAATTAGTAAATATTTTCTTCATTGCTAAAATTGGGCTTATTGTTAGTAATACCCTGCTAAAGCACACTGTGTTTTTTATTTCTACTCAAAATAATTATATGCTGCTCTTTTGGATATGTCATCCGAAAGCTTATAATAAAAGGATTTTAAATCCTTATATTCCTGTAATATTTGCTTGCTTAATGTATGTATCGTTGGGGATTGCAGAGCACACGGTATGAATAAATGCACGCCAGTTAAAGAATATTATTTTTTCTTTTTTGTTCTTTCCCATCGTCCTTTTTTGGCTTCTTTGACAAGTTTATCTACATCTTTCTCTGTAGCAGTTGATTTAGATGTCAATTCTTCATATCTCAGGTAATCTAGTATATCCTGTATCCTGGAAGCTTTGGTTCCTATTGCGATTCTGACCAGTATTTCGTTATTTTGTCTTTCTACTATCATTTTTATTTCAAAATTACAAATTTTTCAGGTAACTCTTCTGTTTGCAGTTAGTTTATATATTAGTGGCAACATCAATATATATATAATAATTCTTAATCTGCTCTTTGTTATTTAAAACTTTATCCCAAAACTAAAATATAGCTGTGTAGCATCTGAAGGTACGGAATGTCTTATATTTACCGAGGTAAAAAACATTTTTACAGGCTGATACTGGTAACCAAAAATAAGATAATGTCCATCTGAAATACCTGTTGCTTTTTGAATATAGTCATACCGGACAAGTAATTCATTTTTATCATCTATTTCAAAACCTCCGTAAATTGAAGTTCCTGAATAATCGTTATTTACTAGCCATGCATAATTTTTTACATAGTTATACTCACCACCTATTTTGTATTTTTCAGATTTGTAACCAAAAAATAATGATATTGCAGATCTTGATCCTGAAGCAGATGAAGTATCAGCAGTTGGGCCATAATCAATATACAATTTAATAATTAATTCTTCAGTTGGAGTCAACTGTAAGTTATTCGAAATTATAAACTGAGCATCATTATCCTGATGCCTGAAGGGTCCTTCTCCATTTACCAGAGATAACTGATTGAGAAATTTATCTCTATATTTAAAATCAATCTGAGCTCCAAAATCTGCTGGCATGCCAAAACGGTATTTTTCCTGGAAAGTAACGTCAATATACCTATATCCCCAGAATTTGTCAATATATGTGAGATATTGTGTATTTAATAATTGTCCAACTCTGAATATGAACATCTCAGAGATATCCCATTTCATTTCAGCCATTTTTAAGAAAGCAGTGTATTTACTACCTTCAAAATAATTGCTAATACCAATAGTATCTAAATAGTTAAAATTAGTTGTTCTGGTAACATCGTAAATTAGAGTTGCTTTAACATTGGGGGAAATCTGTGTTGAATAACCCAGTAAACCTGTTGTAAATTCAAAAGCAGCCCTTGGAGAAACATTAGCATTAAGTCCATAGTAAAATGCTGAATAAATATTTCCAAATACTTTTGATTTTGAAACAAATGGTTTTTGATCTAATGTATCCGATGGATTTTTTGAAAATACTGAAAATGAAAATATAATAAATGAAAAAGCAATTATCTTAGTTTTTAATAGCATATCATCAGGTTTATAAGTTTGTTCAAAATTAGTAAACCAAAACAGATTATAGGTTCAAATTAATTAAAACTTTAGTTTAAAATAATTTTATCTTTGTATAGATTTATAAACAATTAAGAAACTAACTTAAAAATGAAAAAAATAGGAATAATTTATGGCCCGCTTAAGGGAGATACTGAAAAAGTTGCCTTTAAGATAGCTAGTGAAATGGGTAAAGAAAATGTTGAATTATTACCAGTGAAAGAGACTACAGAAGAAGACATAAAGCGACTGGATAAAATAATATTTGGAGTAGCAACAATTGGCAAAGATACATGGGATTCAGACCATAAAAACACCGATTGGGATGACTTTCTGCCAAAGCTTCGAAAAATGGATTTAACAGGTAAAACAGTTGCAATGTTTGGCTTAGGAGATAACATTACTTATGCAACATTGTTTGTTGATGCACTTGGTGTTTTAGGCAAAGAGGTAATGAAAATTGGAGCCAAATTAGTAGGACATGTTAGTACGGAAGGATATGAATTTAAGGATTCAAAAGCTATTATTGACGGAAAATTTATTGGATTACCTGTGAATGAAGATTATGAATCACATCTTACTGACGAAAGGGTTAAGAACTGGGTGGCGAAGTTAAGGCCTGAATTTGGTTTATATCAATAATTTACGGGATGTTACACTAAGTTGTTCCAAAATTTTTATGTATGCCCGATAGTTTGTTGGCTACATCATTATGATCCATAATCTTCTCATATTCTATAAACAGATGCCCGTCAACTAATATCTTAGGATTTATTGATAAAAGAAAGATTTCTTTATAAATACCTTTTATAATATCATTTTGTGTGTTTCTCTTTTTTTTCAAATTTTTAAAATAAGTCAGTAAATTTGACAAGAAAATAAACGGGTAAAATAAAGGGAGTAATAATAAAGAAGTTGTTTTAATTCTTGTAAACTGTATGTTTTTAATAGTGAATCCCGAAAGTTTACCAAATAACCTAAGCTTTTGAATACCAATTAAAAAAATGTGGCCAAAATAGATATCTTTGGTGATATCCTGTTTTGACATCCAGATACTATCAATTTCGTTTGGTGGCATTTTTGAGTTAAATCGCTCACTTTCTGATAAAAGATAACTTAATTTTGCCCGCAGGTTTGAATAGTTTGGTGTTGTTATAATTAGAATGCCATTTTGCTTTAGAACCCGGTTAAATTCCTTGAAGGCAGATAATTGATCTGAAAAATGCTCAATCCCTTCCTGGCAAATTATTATATCAGCAATTTCATCTTCAACAGGAATTCCATCTGAAATATTGGCCCGCTTACATTCAATATCATCAAGTTGAAAATATTCAGGGAATAGATCAAATGCCAGGGGGGTTGATCCAATTTTCTTAATTATCCTGGATGTAACTCCATTACCGGCAGGAAAATCAATAATATGTTTGTTCTTAAATCTCTCCTGGTTATTAATTAAATATTTCTTTAAATGATATTTAATGCTTGTCGGATTGTCTTCGTAATTCACTATAATACAAATTAGGTTTTAATTATTCAAAAAGGGAAACATCATCTAATATACACATAAAGTAGCTTACAGCATTTTCGTTTAAAAACTAATTTACTATTACCAGGGTGAAATTATAATTGAAAAAGAGTAAATTTACAATTAACTGACAATATATAATTTTTATGATAATCTTTAAAACCTGATTTGTGTAATGAAGAAGCTGTATTTGTTTTTTTTATCAATATTTCTTTTCAATGCTCGTTCATATCCTGACCAAGAAGCAAATCGCATATTAGCATTAGTTTTCCATGAATAATTTTTCAATAATTTCTGCAAATCAGATTCCTGGTTTCCTCGTAAATATTTATTAGCCACCAGATAAGCATACGCCTCTAAAGAATCTTCAACTTTTTTAAAACGTTTTTTTGTCCCACTATCATATTCATAAATATTCATTGGATTTGTGTCAGAAGAC